>JAQZBA010000026.1 GCA_029239365.1 Herbinix sp.
CTTAAAATGTTCCATCGCTTCATCATAATATTCTGCATGTAGGTATGCTTTACCGACACCGTTATGAGCGAGGACTGACATCTGATTCAATTTCAATACTTCGCTCCATTTGAGCAAGGCTTCTTCATACATACCCTGTTCATATAAGCCCATTGCACCATATACCATGAGTGCATAGTCGGTTGGCTTAAAGGATTGCAGATATCCTTTATCCCCATCTACCGTCCAGATCGTGCCATGCTGATCTACTGCAATCGAGGGTAAAGTAGAGTATAAACCGGATACATCCAGGTCAAAGACATAGGAACCAAAATCAAAGATCAATTCACCAGAGGCGGAATATATATTGATATATCCGCTGTATTCACTAGTATAAATAATCCCTTGTTCATCAACATAAAGGTCTGTCATTGAATCTGATACCCAGTCCTGTTCCTTGAACATGTTGCCACCGGCGGTATTATGTTTTTTTAATCCATCCGTATTGGTACCCATGGTTGTGGAATAGACAATGCCATCATCATCGATGAATACATTCGAGAACGTGGTAGGAACTCTGGCCACCAGATTATCCATTTGAGCTCGCGTAAAGATAGCATTTTGAATTGCTTGAACCAAAGAAAGCTTTGTTTTATTTACGGAAAAATAACCAAGAAAATCTCCTGTAGAGGCTAGTTGTATTACTCCGTTATAAACACCTTCCCCGATAATATACATGTTTTTACCATTATCCACCGCGATACGAAGAGGTTCATATGGGGTATCCGCAAAGGAAGGCGTCTCCGGTCTTCCAAACTTCTCAAGGAAGGTAAAATTCTTATCAAAGAGGAAGACAGCTTCTGCGCTGGGATCAGCGACATAGATATTGCCGTCCTCGGTGACAAAAATACCTCTTGGATTCATCAGTCCCTCATATTCCAGAATACCAACTAAGGTATCGGTATCGATGGAGTATTTAACAATACGACGATTCGCTGAATCGGCTATGTATAACATATTCTCTTTATCGATATAGAGATCGTCCGGTGATGCCAGACCTAGGTTTGTTATCGTTTTATCCGGGAGGTAAGCATCCTGGGTACGTGTCCAGAATCCCTTCTGGTCAAAAGTATAGGTATAGCTTGTAGCTTGGGAAGCCCATGCAGTAGTCTCCATTTTACCGAGAACTATAAGCGTAAGCAAACCGAATAAGATTAGTTTAACTCGTTTTTTCACTTTAAATCCTCCATTCTGCCGCAAATCCGCGAATTTGGGCGGCAGCACAAATTTGCCGTGCGGAAAATCTTGATTTTCCGCACTAACTCCTCCTTATTTAATACCGGAATGTGCCATGGTATTCATAACCTGAGTATTCATTAATACAAAAATAATCAGATTTGGTAAGAATAACAGCACCGAAGCTGCTGCTGCCATTCCCTGCGCTGCCACATTGTTATTGGTAGACAAAGAACCCAGATAGAAGGCAAGCGTACGCATCGTTTCATCGGTAATAAAGTTATTGGAAGCCTCTGTCGCATTCCATACAGACTGAAAGGTAAGAACAATGGAGGTAGCAAGAGCCGGTCTTGTCAACGGTATAATTATCTTTTGAATAATACGAAAATCCTTTGCTCCATCCATAATGGCTGCCTCAATTAAGGCATTCGGTATCTGATCCACGAATTGCTTAACTAGGAATAATCCTACCGGCATTGCAATCAGGGGCAAGATGTGTGCCAGCCAGGTATTGATTAGACCGGATTGTACGATAACGATATATCTAGGAACAGCCACTGCGGTTGCCACGAACATTAATGCCATCTGATTTAGCCCAAACATCGCATTTTTCAGGCGGAACTTCTTCTTAGAGAAGGCATAGGCCGCACTGACGGTGATAATCAGATTAATCACAACCGTCATTAGCGTAATCATCACCGAGTTAAATAAGTATCTTGTCATTGGAACCCCTGTCGTACCGGATAAGGTGAAGAGGTCTCGAAAATTCTTCATCGTTGGGTTCTTAACGAAGATCGTCGGTGGAAAGGCGAATAATTCACCAAGGGGTTTGAACGCATTGTTGATTACCATCACCACCGGCAATATCATGAAGATACTTAAGGGTATTAATATAATATAAAATTTAAGATGAGACACCGAGAAACGCTTCGGGTTCATTTTTGATCCTTGAAAATTAGCCATTGAAACCTCCTTTAGTCTTCTTTATCTCCGAATAGACCATGAGCTACCTTTGAAAACATCGTTACGATTAATAGAAGTGCAACTGATACGGCTGCTGCATATCCCATCTCATATCTTAGAAAGCCATAATCATCGATATGATTCGTGATGAGCTGACCTGCTAAGCCCGGTGTCGGGTTCATACCGGATAAGGTAACACCAATCCATCCCATATTGAAGGCATTTACAATCGCCATAACAGCGCCAAACAGCATCTGAGGCTTCATCGAAGGGATCGTAATATAGAAAATCTCCTGGAAACGGTTCCTCATTCCATCTACATAAGCCGCTTCATATAATTCCTCATTGATATTCAGGATACCGGAAATCATAGCTAAGAAACCGATACCCATGGAGGACCATAGAGATATGAATATCATTATGTTCATTAGATAATCCGGGGATAATAAAAACTGGATTGGCTGGTCAATCATATCCAGTTCCATCAGTAGATGGTTGAAGATACCTCTCTGATCACCGGAAAATACAGTCTTCCAGATAACGCCGATAAATACATTTCCTAACATGGAGGGTGTATAAATCGCCAGGGACAGGATAGTTCTTGGTACGCGCTGTACCTGTGCCAACATCCAGGCCAGAAGAAAGGACAGCACATAACCACCCGGTCCGACAATTAAAGCATATTTAAAAGTATTTGGTAGGACAAATTTAAGAAACGCTTCATCCTGTGTTATTAACACGATATAATTGGTTAATCCCGCTAATTTAGGTGGATTGATTACATCAAAATAGGTGAAGGACAGCCCGATAGCTACTATTATTGGTATCGCGATAAAGGTACAAAATAATAAACCATAAGGAAACAGTAATAATAGGGTCCGGTATCCGTCTTTCTTCATTCTTTTCTTAACTCGGTTCTTTTGCTCAGGAATTGATTGTAACTGTTCCATTTATTCAACCTCCTGCTTCGCTTTTTCAGTCTGAAGGATAATCCAGTCCACATCCCGTATTTTATAAGATTTCAGAAGGTTACCCTGATCATCATAGTATCCCAATTCCTTCATCTTCTTCTTAATTTCACGGTTAATGTCAATTACCTTTTCATCAATTGCTACCTGAGCCGACACACCGTCATTGATCATAGAATTCCAGATATCCGAGATAGAACGCTCCAGCATATATTGTCCGGGACTTCTCGGAACATCACGTAACCATTTAATCTGCTCCATTATGACTTGCTTATCCTCCTGATCGAAGGGAGAATCCGCAACCGCATTCACATTCGAAGACAACCAGACAAAGGTCTTGCCATAAGTAGAACGCAGTGTATAAGTATAGTCAATCTGAGTCTCATAATCAGTCCACCATTTTAAGAAGGTCCATGAATCTGAGATCTTTTCACTATCCTCGAAGATAACTCCGCCGGTTCCATTGGCAATATACCATCTGGAGATGGAGCCATCTGACTGTTCCGTTCCCGGGTAGGCTGATAAAGCCCATTTTCCGTCCAGCTCCTGTGCTCCGTTCTTGATTAATATGTAATCATTTAAGCCAACAATTCCTATGGGTAGGGTTGAATAGCGGAAGGAATTGAAGAAGGAAATAACCTCCTTCTGAAGGGAATATGCAATGAACAGATCTCCCAGTGCCTGAATTCCCTTAACCGAATCCGGCTGGTCTATTGCTGTTCGTAGCCCATCCTCTGTGAATAGCTTTCCGTTATTCTGAAATATTAATGGTGCTGTCTGATGATACCATTTATAACCTACACCGAAGGAAATGTTATGATAGAAGTTCATTCCATAACGCTGCAAGGTGGGTAGAATTGTGGTTACCTCTTTCCACGTGTCCGGTACGGTCAATCCAATACTGTCAAAGATATCGGTTCGGTAGATCAACGCATTAAAATCTAAAGTCTCAGGCATAGCATAGATGCCTTCATTATAGATGTAAGGTACGGAGGAACCGGGAACAAAACGGTCCTGGATGTTCCAGAAATCTTCAAACTTCGTCAAGTCATATAATGCTCCTCTGCTGGCGAGTTCAAAGGGAATATGGGAACCCAATCCAAGTGCCACATCGGGAATCTCTCCGGCAGCCACACCTAAAGTAAGCTTATTCGCATCGGGCATGATGGATATCTTAACCTTGATTCCACTCTTTGGCGTAAAATCCGTGTCAGCCATTTTTTGCAGCAGATCCACATGAGTAGTCGCGCGGTTAACCCAGATATTAAGCACTTCTGGATCATTTTCTGTATGATATTTATCTGAGATAAAGGTATTGATCAAGGTCTTGAAGCTATTGGATAAGGAAGCAACGATACTAGCTCTCGGCTTCGGTAAATCCTCCTCTCCATAGAGATAGATCATATCTAACGCAAAATCCTGGGTAACTAGCTCGGTAGCGAAATTACTCACGGACTTTAGTACTGAATTATCTCTACCTGAGGTCAGGTTAGTTTTATAAAGTGCAATCTCATCCGGATATTCTGCCATCTCATCAATGAACTGCATCGCCTTATCAAGGTCGGATAACAAAGCTGACTTCACACCATTTGGTGTGTCATCCTGTAGATCATACTTGATTGCATCGATTAAGGTTCCATAAGCCGCAAGATAATCAGGGATTAAAGGAAGATATCTGGTCATCTGCCAGGTACGGTTCTTATCCTGGGCTGAACCGGTAATCTTAGTTATCTCAAGCTCTAGCTGAGAAACATGCTCACAGATAAGCTTCGCATAATGCCAAGCCTGTACGATTGGCTCCTGCTCTGCTTTCATGGTTAGACTATGAATCCCTTTTGTCAGATAGATATCATAGGGTTCTCCCTGATCATCTGATAAAGTTTCATTTCCCCAGTTATTCTGTGTCGAGGGAAAAGCATAGCTTTGCAATTCTTTGAAAGGTGCTTCGCCATCAATCCTAATTGTATTAAAAACATCAAATTCTTCCTTCCCATTCCTATAATGGAAGGCAATATGGTAATACCCGTCCTCCGGCGCGTTCAGTTCATAGGCAATCTCAGAACCGGCCTCTGTCCAGGTAAGAGTATTCAACTTCTTATATTCACTATCGTGAGGTGTTAATGCAGTATTATTCTCCGAAGAATAAATTGCTTGTGTTGTATTCTTTAAAGTATAGCTAGTAGAATTCACCTTCAATAGTCCTGCAATCAGTTCACCCTCCCGAAGACTACGATATTCACTATAGTCAGGGATAGTAAAATCCGGTGCTAGTACAGATAGAGTTCCAATACCCAGGCCATTCCCGGAAATATTGGTAACCGAGATGATATTTTCTCCGGCCTGAAGCTTAAACAACAAAGGTTCCACACTGATATAGGTATTATTATATAGAGGAAGGGAGGTCCAATCCGACTTACTAATTTGATTCGGTGCCATCTCGTCTCCATAACGATCCTTCGGATATTCCTTGGTCTCATCGGTCCAATAGAGAGGAAGCATGATATTCTTCATTTCCTCATAATCTCTGGTCCCATTAATTTTTACTTCGATATTAAAATCAGCCAGGGTATTACCCATTGGCTTATAGTCTAAAGCAATATGATAAAATCCTGCTTCCTTTACATTAACGACATAATCTGCACCGGCACTATAATCCAGCACTGCTACAAGGCCGTCATAAGCAGTAATTTTTGTTCCATTCACAGGTTCGGCAGATACCGTCTCTTGTCCATACTCGTCACTAGCTTCTGACAGAAAATCAGTGTAGGACATAGTCTCTGTTCTCAGGGAATCCTTTAACAAGTTGTATGCTGCTTCTACTCTATTCTTATCTACTTCGGATACATATTCCGGATTTTGTCCAAAAATAAATACAGATGCCAAAACAGCAACTGCAACCATGCATAAAAGCACAATGGATATCGCGGTTCTTCTTTTCTTCATTGATGCTCTCTCCCCTTATAAAAATGGGACTGTCGCAAAGCATCTCCTTCCCTTCTATGGGTACTTTATCCATAGATAATCACTTTATCCCAAGTGGCTGACATAGGACAGCCACCCAGGATAGTGAAAAATTAGAAGAGAATGATGTTTTGAAACAGCTCCATATGTAGCTAGCTGTATTGTAGGTTAGCTCCGAAACATGCTTTATTTCGCATGTTTTGAGTGCATATCGTGACTGAAGGTCACGTTACTTCTTAGCTTTAAAGCTGTCATCAGTAAATCCGTAGAATTCTTTTAAGCCATCTCTTAACTGCTGATCTGAAAGTACATATCTTTCATTAATTACTTTATTCCAATCTGCCAACTTCGCTTTAACCTGATCTAACCAGTTAGCATCTGTTCTTAAAGCTCCTGTGATATCCTGCTTGTAGATGTTGATCCATTCAAAAGCAGCTTCCTTCTTAGTTCCGTCTTCCATGATATAGAAAGGATAAGCCTTATCTGAGATATCCCAGAACTGACCCTTCTCCCACAATTCAAGAACCTTCTGGAAACCAGGCATCTTAGTAGTATCAGCAAAACGCTGATGTGTAGTTGTGGAATACCAGATTTCAATCTGCTTATCGAACTCATCACCGGTTACTAAAGGAAATGAATCATTTAAGCAAGTCTTCTCTACGCCATTATCAGTAAATTTCTGATCAGCTCTTGCCTGCATACTTGCTGTGCTACCTACCCAGAAGGATCCGAAGGTATAAGCAACCTTAAGTGCCTGCTTCTCTTCGTCGGTCCATACCGGATCTCCGTCATCCATAGCAAAGTTATGAATAGCCATCGGGTCTAATACGATACCAATGGTATTCTCTTGATAATCAGTACTCGGTCTCGGATAAATATCCCAGTCATTAGATTTCACTGTTCCCCAATGTCCTTCGGTCGGGTTTGCAGCATCACCCATCATCCAAGGGTCGCCATCTAAGGTTAATACTTTGTTATTTATAAAGAAATTATAGCTCCACCATCCATTTGCATCCATGATCTCTGTTGGCACAGCACCGATATCATTTTGTGTCCAGATACTAGATTTTGACCACTTCGGAATATATTCCAGTAAGTCAGCAACTGCATCTGAAGTCAAGTTGATATGGTCTCCCTCACCGCTGTAGTTTGCCAAAGAGTAATTAATATCTTTTGTTCCTGTATTAATAAAGCTCATAGGAATGTCCATTGCACCCCAGAAGTTCTTATTGTCGCCTGAAGTTGCAAAAACTGTATATTCATCAATATTCCAATCTACCGGAGGAACATCAATATTATTTGTCTCTGCTAATTCCTTATTAACATATACGCCCCAAGGCTGGATAAACTGAGGTAAACCTGCCTGGAAACCATAGTAGTTCATCATGCCCATAATGGACTGATTAAAAGATTTGTACATCGGGTCATCTGCAAATACAGATAAATCTGCAATCATACCCTTAGCTGCATCGCCAGGCAAGTCGGTAGATGCATATACATCAGGATACTTTCCATGCTCTGCTTTAAAATTCTCAAGCTCCTGAGCCCAAGGAGTCTCATTATCATGGGGTCCACCCACTTTAGCATATACATTAATCTGAATATTAGGGTATACCTTATTAAATTCCTTTGCTATTGCATATACTGCTGCTTCATTCTGTCCTGTAAAATCTGCTGCTGTAAGGTCCTGATGTCCGAGGTCCTCCATATAATTACCTGAACCGGACCAAACCATAACGTCGATCTCACCTGAGATCTCCTCACTTAATGCTTCATACTTCTTACCGCAACCACCAAGCATTGCTGCCATCATACTAACCAGCAACAGCCCAGCTACAAAAACCTTAATCTTCCTCATGTTACACCCTCCATCTTTAATAATAAAAGGGAAAATAACTTCCCTTCTCACTACCCAGTTTATTAGTTTTTAAAATGGGCAATTCTTTCCTTACGAGATTATTATATAATGGAATTAATAAAACTGCAATAATAAAAACAATTTTATTTCATTTATTTTTGATTTTTTTATGCATATTACACACTTAAGTATACTTTTTACTGTGCATTACATGAAATTTTATCAATTAAGATAATAAAATGGGGCTATTTTATACTATTTGCTTCGTATTATTTACATTATGGCTCTTTTTCTTCATAGAAACGTTTTTACTGACTATGTTTACAGTAATAATAAACAAATAGTTCTGGGTATATTACGATTTTATAGAATATATTATAGATCAAGTCTTTTGTTATTCATATTCTTAATACATGTTTATTTCCAATTATACTGATAAGAAGTTATTTTCATTGAATTTCTATCCTGTTTATCGCCTAAGAAGTTATTTCCATTGAATTTCTTCCCTGTTTATCGCCTAGTTTCTTCAACTAACGAGCTAACGTATCAAATCGTTTTTAATACTTACCATTGTTATAAAGAACAAAGCGTCAGCAATGCTGACACTTTCGCGCCTATACGTTAAAAAAGATAGTATTATATGCAATAGCTGCTTTTAGCCATTGCATATAATCCTATCCATAAAACATTTTTATATTTATGCCCATATACAATACATAGAAGGCTACTTATTCAGCAATTAATTTATCCTTCTTATAGATATGACCTACCAGCCAATCATTTAAGAATTGTAACAATTCCAGCAAGGAATCCTTTTGATCTTCATCAAGACTGCTCGTATCAAAGTCATCCAACTTATCAATGAATTCCGTATGATCCACCTTCTGTGACAGAAGCCTCTTATATCCGACGCTTATCATATATTCTTCTTCATGTTGAAAATGATATTTGGTATAATCCTTAAGTTCCTGAACAACGCTTAATATATAATCGTATTTATCCGGAATAAATTCATTCATTAATAATTCATACGCTTCGTTACAGATCGCAAATAATTTAGCATGCTCCTGATCAATGAATTCAATTCCGGTATAGTAATCTTCTTTCATTTCATACATCATAAGTGTCTTCTCCTTCGTAACAATTGATACCTCAAGTATACATGAAAATTCTTACAAATTCAATCACTACAGTTATTTTTAGAACTTAAGCCAACTTAATATAGAAGAAATGTGAGGACGGAACCTTAATTTTCAAGTCTTCTCCTTCTTTCATCCAGACCCTGCCGCTTAATATCTCTCTAGCTGACGATATGTGATTCTCATCAAATATATACTCCTGCTCCTCATCAGAATTATTAATCAAAATGATAATTCTGTCGTCCCAATAGGTGCGTTTCATAACAAACAGCTTGCTCGTACTGCTAAAACTGATGTCCCCATAGTGAATAGCAGGCTCTTCCTTGCGTACCCTAATCAGCTTTTTATAACTTTGTAACAGCTCCATATCCCAGTTCTCCTGACTCCAGTCAAAGCCTCTCCGGCAACCCGGATCATATTCACCCGTCATACCGATTTCAGTCCCATAATAGGTACAGGGCATCCCTTTGTATGCGAAGAGAAATGCTGCTGCTGCCTTGAGTCGTTCCTTCTGTCCTTCGCAGCTATAGAGGAAGCGCTCCGTATCATGGCTGTCCAGAAGGTTCAGCATCACCTCATTGACCTGGTCCGGATAACGCATCAAATAGCCACCTAATTGCTGTTCAAAGGAGATCGCATCCATCTGCCTCTTGGCAAAGAAATCAAGACACAGCTTAGTGACAGGATAATTCATAACACTGTCGAATTGATCTCCCATCAGCCAAGGTAATGCATTATGCCAATTCTCACCGATGATGATAGTCTCTGTATTGACTTCCTTCAAGACTGCTCGGAATTCTCTCCAGAAGTGATGGTCAATCTCGTCTGAGACGTCAAGACGCCATCCATCAATCCCAAACTCCTGCGTCCAATACTGAACGCAATCCAAGAGGTATTGCTTCAACTCAGGATTGGTCGTATTGAGCTTTGGCATAGAACTGATATAGCCAAAGGTCTCATAGTTAAGTGGATTTGTTGAAATAGTATTTTCATGAAGATGGAACCAATCAAGATACCTAGAGTCCTTCCCTTTCTCTATCACATCCAAAAAAGGAGGAAACTTATCACTGCAATGGTTAAATACAGCATCAAGGACGATTCGGATTCCTCTCTCATGCGCCTTATCCACCAACTCTTTCAAAGTTTCCTTACTCCCGAAATAGGAATCCACTTCAAAATAATCCGTGATATCATATTTATGATTAGAGGGTGAGGCAAAAATCGGAGTAAGATAAATTCCGTTAATCCCTAACTCCGAGAGATGATCAAGCTTCTCGATGATACCTCTTAGATCTCCGCCAAAGAAGCTCTTCGACTTTGGTTCTTCCTCCCATGCACACAGATTCGGCGGAGAATTCTTAACATCTCCATTGAAGAAACGTTCAACAAATATCTGGTAAAAGACAGTCTCCTTCGTCCATGCCGGTATCTTATGAACATCAATAGCATTGATATAAGGATACTGAAAGTAATAGCAATGTGCCAAATCATGATCAAACTCCATAACTATTCCGGCTTCTGTAAAATACTTAATCTCTTCTCCACTGGTAAGTTCAAAATAATATCCAATGCGATAATCCTTCGAATGAAGTTCATACTGATAATAATCAAAGTATTCGTCCTCATATAACTTTCGCATGGCATGCTTTACAAGGCTGTTATTCCAATTAAATTTATAACCAAAGACAATGTTAACCCGACTCATATCCTTCTTCGCTGTCCTCAGACGAATATGAAGTTCATCCGTCTTATAAGCGTAGGCATAATTACTCTTGGGTATGTGACACAAGGCTTGTATATTCATATTAACCTCCTTCCTGCTGTCCTGCAGTTCCTATCTTATGATATAAGGAAATGATTTATCAATTTCTCATGTTCTGCTGCTTGCTTTCAATCTTTATGTTTAGACGAGTTTGCACCCTAATAATCTATTTCCAATTTAACATTGAGAAGTCCTCTTGTCAAGGTATATTGCACAATCAATTCGTAATAATCAGTTACTAATTTGTACTTTATTACATCTTTTTCACTTAACTAATTATTGTTTAAGTTAAAATCAATCTTCTATGTTGCCTACAAATCAAAGCCATATTCAATGATAGAACAAAATATTAAGCAATTTAAATATTTAGAAAGAATGGACCACCGATATTGAAAGTAATGTTTGCCTTATGTTATTATTATATTATCGATTGTCGACAAATCATTTTCAGCAAAGACAGCCATGCTTGGCTAATATGATAAGAATTACTATATGAAATTTATAGGAATTTCATTTTGATCTTCATACAGCTATTGTTTATGATAATTACATGCTAATAATCTTTTCGGAAAGGAAATCAAGGTATTATGAAGCGCGAAAAAGTAACCATGAAGGATATCGCCAAAGAACTCAACCTATCCCTGGCAACGGTTTCTTATGTGTTAAATCATTCAGAGAAGGAAAAAATCAGCCATGATACCCGCTTCAAGGTATTGGAGACAGCAAAAAAATTAGGTTACGTTCCAAATCAGTCGGCAAAATCCTTAGCGAAAAGCCATAGTAATCTAATCGGTATCATAGTAAATATTGGTAAATCAGTCTCTTCCTATAGCAAACAGCAGGCTCTTGACCTTGCTGGTGAATTGCAACAGCAGATCTACCAGAGTGGTTATGATACAATTCTCTCGGTTACCCAGGATTTTGAAGAGTTTCAGATAAAATATAAGCATTCTCTGGAAGCAGCCTTTATTATTGACATCGATGAGAAGGCTCTGAAGAAAATTACAAAACACTATTATGTCCCTTTAGTGTTTCTGGACTGCGATTTCGAGGAGACATTATTCTATAAAGTACTGCCCGATTATGATTATATAATCAGGGAAGCAAAAAAGAAACTAGAGACCGAACAGCCATACCTTATTATGGGGCAGATTATAAATGAACGTTTAAAAGATCAGATTATCACACATTTTCGACCGGAGGATATATTCATAAATAGAAGCAGTGCAAATCTTAAGGAATTCCTCTCTGAGAGAGTATCACAGAGGGGTATCATCATCGGCGACCTTCTTGGTCTTCAAGTGGAACGATATGTAGATAACAGTAACATCCTGGTACTATCCTCCAACATTGCAACCGATTTGTTACTACCTGATACGAAACGAATCATTGTAAGCAACCATCAGAAGGCTGTTATTGCTGTGGAGATACTGAAGAAGCTGCTCACCATGGATTATGATGAGACCTCCAATACAAGAATCCTATTGTTGCCGGATCCCATCGCAGAGCTCCTATTCTAAAATAATACTTAAAAAAATTAAATCTCGATTTAATTTAATATTTATCATTACAATACCATAAAAGTCTACATTCCAGCACTGAGATAAATCCCTGACTGGGACAAATCCCTGTACTGAGATATCCATCACCGAATTGAGATATCTATCCCCGAACTATACAGTTTCACAAAAAGGACCTTCGGTATTGAATACAGCTTCTGTTATATAGAAGTAATATTCAATGCCTAGGGTCCTTTGTTATAGAATCGGTTGACACAAAATTAAATCTAAATATAATATTATGTTCATATCCACCGGAAGGGTATAGCCGATAGCACCTGCTGTATTATATTATCTTTTTACTAATTATTTTATCTTTTTGTGTCGCATTTCGTTCATCTATGCATAGTATATAGTAGGATTTGGATGAAAATAATCGAATCTAAATTGAAATTTAAGGAGGAATAAACATGTCATTAGAAGAACTATGTCGTTTCATTGGTCAGACAGTAACTATTTTCACCACCAGTGGCGGCGCTTCCGGATGTGGTTTTACAGGTGTGCTTTTATTTGTAAATCCCTGCTTTGTTACTTTAGTTAATAGAATTGGTACACCACCGGCCAATCCACTGGCTGAATCCACTGTTTGCGATAGAAGAGAGCTCCGCAATTACAGTGAATACAACCATAATGTAGGTTCGGTATGTGATATTCCAGTAGATAAGATTGCAAGTTTCTGCCATAATGCAGTTTAATTCCATAAGAAAACTAACTGTAGTATATAGTTGTCATTAAATCAAAATTAAGGAGGAATGAATATGTCATTCAACGGTAACAGATCAAACTTTGGTTTTAACGGCTTCGGAGGTAATCGGGGCAATAGCTTACTCGAGCATATGTGTAGATTCATTGGTGAAACAGTAACAATATTTACAACAAGTGGAGGCGCTTCCGGCTGTGGATTTACCGGAGTTGTCCTGTCTGTTAACCCGTGCTTCGTACGTCTGGTTACAGAACAAGGCTTTCCACCTTCGAATCCTCTGGCTGAGAATATCTGCGGAGAGATGGATAATGGACCCGGTAGAGGTCAGGGCGGATCATACTGTAAGGGATCAGATTATATGCCACACCACTCTGTAGGCTCTGTGTGCGATATTCCGGTTGACCGAATTGCAGCTTTTTGCCATAATGCAGTATAAAAACTTAAGGGGGTGTATTTACACCCCCTATTCCAATATACCTACCTTCGGTGCCTTATTCAACCGGTCCATAATACCTTGATGACAGCTCATAAATGGTCCGCTAAGATCTCTTCCGGCAACCATGCCAAAATGGGTTCCTCCTGCCCAACGTACTAAAGCGCTTACATCATAGACAATCCCATTCACTGCTACATAAGAGGGTCTCCCCTCTTTACCGTTATAATTGGCTAACTCCTCAATTGTAAAGATTCTTGTCTCCGGCTGTGGAACCTGCTCAGGCTGGAATTCTATCAGTTCTTGTTGAGGATTCTGTTGCACTTCCGGAGGAGCCTGTTGCACTTCCGGAGGAGCCTGTTGTCCTTCTGGGGAAATCTGTTGCCCGTCTGGAGGATTATCGATTGTTCTCCCCTCCATACCGAAGGATAGTTTCTGATAGTTGATAATGTCGTTCTCCCGATCGGTATCTCTGCGATTTCTTCGCTGCCTGTCAGGTGGTTTCCATAGATCCGTATAGAGACTGATCAGTGCACTGGTTGCATCGTCTATCTGCATCTGAAAATAATTTTTCTGATAATAGGAAGTTGCAAACACCTGCATCTGACTGTAATGGCATATTTCCTTGATATAACCATAGATCCTTCTTCTCATCTCAAATTCATCCATAGCTTCCCCTTAACTTAAGCATATAAAGCCTATCATTAATCTATATCAGTCTTGCTGCGAGAATATGCTTGCTATTAATAATTATTATTCTCCCTTACTTAAGCCAGCTGCGAACAACACTCCGATCCTTCCTGCGATAACATTACCGATGGTTGCTTACACATTTACATTACTCTACTCATTCCAGATAGATTGCCCAGGTTAATACACCCACGATCAAATACTTCCTTCCAATCGATTGCATCCCATTTATGTTCCATCCTATTTTTCCTTATAACACACCAAAGTTCTTATCATCACCGGTTGCAGCATCGTTCAGCTTAATATAATCAATAATTTCATCCACTGTGGTAAATGCCATGCCTACATAGCTGTCTGCAGCGCCATAATAGATTGCTATTCTTCCTGTCACCGCATCAGTTAAAGCCGCGCAAGGAAATACTACGTTTGCAACAAAACCTCTCTCCTCATACCAGGTCTCCGGTGTCAAGATGAAATTGTTACAACGATAGGTTACAATGGAGGGATTATCAATATCAAGGATGCAAGCGCCCATACTGTATACATAGCCATTGCAGGTACCTGTTACCCCATGATAGAACATCAACCAGCCTTCACTTGTCTCAATCGGAGCTGCTCCGCCACCAATCTTCAGAGACTGCCACCACTGACTGCCACGTGCCATAACGTGTCTGTGCTTGCCCCAGAAGGTTAGGTCAGGACTTTCGCTTAAGAATACATCACCGAAGGGTGTGTGACCACTATCGCTTGGTCTGGATAATAAAACAAAATTATCGTTGATTTTTCTTGGAAAGAGAACACCATTTCTATTGAAGGGAAGGAAGGGATTCTCAACTCTGACGAACTCCTTGAAGTCCATGGTCTTCGCCATTCCTAAGGCTGCACCATAAAAATCGGTGCACCAGATAATATAGTAAGTATCCTCAACCTGAATTAAGCGAGGGTCGTATGCATATCTAGGCAGGAAGGGCTCCCCACTTTCGTTCACAAAGGGGATCTTAGTGGTATCATAGGTCCAATGGATACCATCCTTGCTATAACCCAGATACAGATGAGGAACTCCATCAATCTGCTCCGCACGGAATACTCCGATAAATTCACCTTGATACGGTACTACCGCACTATTGAAAATACGTGCAACCCCAGGAAAAGGGTTTCTATCGATTATTGGATTCTCAGTGTATCTCCAAACTGGTCCTACCTGGTTAGCAGGCTTATCCTGCCAAGGTATATTCGGTAGATTATCCGTAATCATTTTTACTTTACTCATGTCAATTCTCCTTTATGTTGTAATCCGTCATGGCAACAAGCTTTCTGGTATCACCGGTCCAGTCAACCAACCACCGCTTGCTTCATGTAACGGTTATATAGTGCATGGTATTGGATTTATTATTGCATTTTTGTATCCTGTGTGTGCATTGTAGCATAGTAATTTCAAAATAACAAGTATCCTTTTTGTGCAAAAAAGGAAGCAGCATAATTTCGCTACTCCCTAATAATTATCTTTTTATATCATAGATATTTCGCTCAGAAAGGTCCTCTATTTTACCTTATTAGAGGATTGACGGAAGATAACTTCCACTCCAATGAAGATAACCTCCTTTGGGAAGGTCGGATTCTGAATTCTCCACATTAGTTGTTGTACCAGTCGGCGTCCCAATCTTTGATTACCGACTCTTACTGTTGTTAAGAAGGGCTCAACCTGCGCCATACCTTCCACATTATCATATCCTGCTACAGCCACATCCTGCGGTACCGATAAACCTCTGGCTTTCAAGCACCTAATCACATCCAGAGCAATATCGTCGTTCGCGCATACGATAGCTTCCGGCATGATTGGAAAGCTGTTCAAAGCCTTATCCACCTCATCCGTCTTATAGAACTTGTGAGTAGCATGGTAAGTTGCGATGATGGAATCATCTATACTTAACCCCGCCTCCTGTAACGCGTTCAAATATCCCTGATAACGGTCATTAATTGTCTTGCAATAGGTAGTATCTCCAATAAATCCGATTCGCGTAAGACCATGGGAGATCAGATCCGAGGTAATCTTCTTAACACTATTCTGTCCTTCACAGATTACAATATCACCATATTGGGAGATACTGTCCTGATTACATGGTGCATCTAGGAATACCACCGGTATATTCTGCTTCATAATCTGATCTATATAATCATTGGAAAAGACGCTAAGAATGATAACTCCGTTTACCTCTGCCTGTAAATCCAACGGCAGTACCAGATTTTTCTCGTCCTGCTCACTGATAAAGTTAAACTGCAGCTTACATCCATATTTATTAAGCTCGTCAGAGATACCCATGATAATACTGTTCCAGAAGACGGAAATCTCTCTTCTTGTCAGTACCACAATGGTCTTTGTATCATCAATCTTATTTCTTAACTTAAATTCATTCAACACTACCGGAGATAGTTTGGAATATCCCATCTCGTATGCTTTCTCAATAACCACATACCTTGTTTCATAAGATACTGTATCGCTGTTATTTAAAGCCTTGGCGACCGTATTCCTGGACAAATTCAATTCCTTTGCGACATCCTGGATTGTGACCTTCTTCATTATTGTCCTCTCCTCCTATAGTAACATATGCTTATCCAATGGCTATTATATTATGCCATCCCATGTTAACATATGCCATGCATATATTGTACATTATCATATCATATGTACTTAAATTGCACAAAACATTGCATATTCGAAGTTTACTACATTCCGGAGATATTTTCAAGCAAATTTATTCAAATTGAACACAAAATGTTAAACAATGCACGATTAGTTTTGGGATAAAAAACCGGCTTTGCAAAGGCTGATTTGAGCACATCGCAAAACCGGAGATTCTATTCTATGATTACTGATTCAATATAGCCAAGTTCTTACGGATTAAGTCGCAGCGTTGTTGTACACATTCTACGGAACGGAGAGGATCAGCAGGGGTGTTGAAGGTGTAATCAATTAGGCGGTCAATCGTTGTGGAGGCAACATGGAGTCTGGTATCAGAGGATGCATAATATATATATACCTCTCCGTTGTCTTTTGCAATTGCTCCGTTCGTGAATACAACATTCGATACATCGCCAATTCGCTCGATACCCATCGGTGCAATATAGAAACCGGAAGGCTCTGCAATCACCTTCGTAGGATCCGCAAGGTCAGTAGCAAACACATAGATTACATAGCGAAGACCTGCTGCCGTATTACGAACACCATGAGCAATATGGATCCAGCCCTTTTCAGTCTTAATCGGAACAGCGCCTGCACCATTCTTGGCTTCTGTTATGGTATGATACTTCCTCCTGCTGGTGATGGTTTCTTCCTCAATTACAGCAGTGGTTATATCCTTGCAGAAACCTACACCGATACCACCACCGGAGCCTGTCTCTATAAAACCATCCATCGGTCGGGTGTAGAACATATAATTACCGTTCACAAATTCAGGATGCAATAATACATTTCTCTGCTGAGGTGACTGCATCGTCCTCAGATTATTCAGTCTCTCCCAGGTCTTCAGATCCTTGGTTCTAACTATACCCGCTTCTGCAACAGCAGCCGATAAATCGGAGGAGGTGGTGTCCTTGCTTTCGGAGCAGAATACGCCATAGATATAACCGTCCTCATGCTTTGTCAGACGCATGTCATAGACATTAGTTTCATAGTTGCAGGTATCCGGCAGTTCCACCGGATAGTCCCAGAAATGAAAGCCGTCCACCGGACTATCACTTTCTGCAACTCCGAAGAAGGATTTTCTATCATTTCCTTCAATTCTTGCTACGAGATAGTATTTGCCATTCAATTCGATTGCTCCAGAATTAAATACTGCATTCACTCCCAGACGCTCCATAAAATAAGGATTCTTCGCCTCCTCGAGGTCATACTTCCAGAATAACGGAATATGCTCGTTCGTTAGTACAGGATTCACATAACGATCATACATACCGGTATAAACAGTACTTATCTCATTCTTCTTCGAGATTA
>JAQZBA010000027.1 GCA_029239365.1 Herbinix sp.
GCGCGGTCAACTTCATCTCTTCGGTGGGATCATTGATCGATCTTAAAGCATAGGGATTATTCTTTATCATATTAAGTAGTTGAGATTTCTCCATAAGGGTCCTTTCTTCTGTGATTTAGTCCGGGTGTCATATGATAAATGATAAGAGAGGACTATAGCAGATCTATCTATTATCATGCATTTAATCGGTTGAAATAGTATGATTATATCACGATTATGCAAAAGGGTCTATTCTAACATAAAAAAGAGGCTTCCGAGGTTGAATAAACTCAGGAAGCCTTGTTAGAAGAAGATACGATGTATGTATAAAATTATGATTTCGAACTTAGTATTTCATTAATTTCATACAAGTTCTCAAAGAAAACATCGACGAATATCGGTGGATTGGTTCAATCAACAGTAACAAGGGGCCAGCACCCGGGGGAAATCAATCCCTGATAGAAGCATCGCACTCATTCATAAATTGATCCATGATCTCCTTCATACGTTTTGAGACCTGATCAATTTTCATATTGAAATCAACTATATTACTGCATTCTACTTCCATGTTAGATAGTCTATTACGGAATTCAGAAGCATTGGTGAAGAATTCGCGTACCATCTGATTATATTCTTGCTGACGACATTCGATGGTAGATCGTATCTTTAAGTTGTTATCGTTGATGAGTTGATAGTATTCTTTCGTCTGCTGATGCATAAATTCGACGACTTCATTACGCATACGTGACATTTCGTAATATGCCTGATAGGAGATTTCGGAAGCTTTGTTGATATTGATCGGTTGCTTTTCCTTTTGAAATTTATCTGTTTGATCTATTGCAGTCTCTAGGGCAGCCTTTGTTGTATTCAGTGCAGCATTTGTAAATGATAGTTTTTCCTTAATATCGGTAAGCTCTTCATTCCTACTATCCAGCACTGCACTTATACTTTCTAACTCTTTCTTGACACGTCTTAATTCATCAACTAGATGTTCATTATCTTTAAGTACAGCGTCCAAGTGCTCGTCCATTTCTTTAGCAGGCAGAGGAGAAGGTGTGGGTATATTTTTATATAAATCACCCCTTACTGCAGACAGTTCTTCCGCAGAGTTCTGTAATTCTTCTACTCCAATCCTGATTTCTTTCACTTGTACCGTTATGTCCTGTGCATCACTCGTTGCGGCTAACTGGGACTGTAGTATATCCGGCATATGTATCTGTTTGGTCTGAGCTGTTAGCTCCTTATTCTGCTGTTTCAAAACCTCCGCATCCATGGTAAGCGAAGAAATTTTGGAGATTAATTCATTATTTTCTTCCTGGACTCTTTTTAACTCCCCTTCATTCTTTTTAAGGTCGGCTTCTAAAAGATTTACCTTTGCACCGTTTCCGTTAATACCATTTTTCATTTGGTTTCTTAATGTGGTTATGGTTGCGTTTAAGCTTTCATTCTCTTCTCGAAGAGCACTTATCACTACATTAACTTCAGAAACGTTATAACCAAAAAGGTTTTTTTTCATTTTATCAGCCCCTTTACTAAATAATAAATTACAATAATTCCCTTATTATTTTAGCTTATCGAAATTAGAATGTCAATCATAGACAACAAATGTCACCAATTTCCTATAAATACATTATATATTTCTACTATTATGCTTGAATAATAATATATTTTATATTATAGTAGTGTATATGGAAAATATTGTAATTTATTGGTCGGAGTGATATTATGAGCAGCATCCTAATCGTTGGAAGTTACTGTACGTTTATCAATGAATTGATTCGTAAATTCTATAAAGAAAATTGGCGCATTTATACCTTGACCAGCAACAAAACACGTATCAAGCCCATGCATGTATTTGAGCAATATCAGTTTCGTTATGACAGCGATAGTGTGAAAGAGATTATTAACAGCTGCCGTCCGGATACCGTCCTCTTTTCCGGGGCGTATGATACATTAAACCAATGGGAGGAGGACAAGGAAATAACGGAATCCTTGCATTTCATAACAGGGCTTAGCAATCTGTTGATGAGTTGTGCTGTACTGGAAGTGAAACATTTTGTTTACATATCCTCTGATAAAGTATATGAGGATAAATATATTGTTGATATCAAAGAAGAAATGCAAGTCTCACCTCACAGCTTTCAGGGAATGACAATCTCTCAAGGAGAGAATCTGGCAATGCACTATGAACGGACGACACGGATGGAGGTAACGATTGCAAGAATTGCTCAGATGTATGGAATTCCTATGAATAGGGAGGACTGTACTGATCTCTTTTCTGAAATGTGTGTGAAAGCGCTGGTTACCGGACGTCTGAAGGTAAATGCAAAAAAGGTTTTGTCTGCTCTATTTGTAAAGGATGCGATTGAGGCACTATATCTACTGATAAAAGCACCGGAAAGAAAGCATCCACTTTATCATATCTCATCGGTGGAAGAGGTTACAGAGGAGGCAATTGCGAGGTTGATACAGGAAAATTATACTCACCCTATTGAAATAGTGGATCAGACAATTGGTCTTAAGTATAGGGTGGTTTTATCTAATGAGAGATTTTGCGAGGAATTTCCTTTCCAAGTTAAAAATAGTTATCAGGATATGATTCCTCAGATGATTACTTATATCAATGGACATAAAAATCTATTTTTATATGAGGATGAAAAGCAGGAACGCATCCAATCCGGATATCGGGTCCTTCGCTTGTTCCGGAAAGCAGTTCCGTTCTTGGAGAGCATAGCCTTCTTTATCCCGTTTTTTATGTTGAATAACCGTGCGGTAGGGAGTACCTATTTTAATGGCGTTAATTTCTATTTGTTATATGTATTATTATTTGCCGTTGTTCACGGCAGGCAACAAGCCATTTTTTCTTCCCTGCTTAGTGTGATAGGATACTGTTTTCGCCAGTTGTATACATCGTCCGGCTTTTATCTATTGATAAACATCAATACCTATATCTGGATTGCACAGTTGTTTGTTGTGGGTCTAACGGTAGGTCAGCTAAAGGATAGCTTCCGTGAGATGGAGGTAGATAAGAATGAAAAAATAGATTTTCTTTCGGAGCGAATGAGTGATATTACAGTAATTAATTATAGCAATACGAAGATCAAAAACTATTATGCTGAAAAGTTAATCAGCAGTACAGAAAGTATCGGTCGTATTTACGAGATCACCTCAAAACTGGAAAAGGGTGATACAGGGGAAGTCTTGTTTGCAGCACTGGATACCTTATCGGAGATTATGGAAGTACATGATATCTCTATATATCTGGTGTCAGACTTGGAATATTGTCGCCTGGTATCGGCCTCCAGTGAAAGGGCCCGAGCGCTGGGTAAATCGATTTTAATGAAGAATTACAGAATGATATTTGATGTTTTAACAGGGAAGCAGGTATATATTAATCGATCTCTGGAACGTAACCTGCCGATGATGGCCGGTGCTCTGTTTGATGATCAAAATAATATGAGAATCATTATACTTTTATGGGACATACCATACGAGCAGATGACCTTATATCAGGCGAATCTACTAACAATTGTAGGGGCATTAATCTATTCTGCAGTTGTTAAAGACGCCAATTATCTCGATGCCTTGGCTTACCGAAGATATCTGCCTGACACGACTATTCTCATGGAAGCTGCGTTTATGAGGTTGGTGGATACTTATAAGAAAGCAGAGAAAAAAGGATATGCGGAATCATGTATGTGTTTTGTTCGATGCGAGAGCCTATCACTGAAGGAAATAGACGATCGGATCCACCAGGTACTGCGGAAAACCGATTATGTTGGTGCTATGAACGATGGCAGCCTGGCAGTTTTACTTACCAATACCAATGAGCAGGAGGCTATTTTCGTAAGAGAACGTCTGGAGGAGAGGAGCATTCAGACTTATATTGGGAAGGTGATTTGAATTAAGTCACCTGTCATCGATAAGTAATAAGGCGGAATTAAAAATACAGAGACTTTCATTCATTGTTTCAGGGAAGGTAAATCAAAATGGATACAACAGGGCTATGGCCTGTATTAATAATATGTATCACAAATCTTCTGGCAGCACTGATCCTGCTAGTTTGGTCTTTCCTTCAAAAGAAATACAATCGCAGTACACTGCTTCTGTTGTCCTGGTTTATACTTATCGTGCCGCTGATGGGAGCTTTATATCTACTGCTTGGCTTCGTTATTCGATTTTTAAATCGAAAAAGAACAGTTGATATGAGTGATATTAGCTTTAGTCAGGAGCGTGAGAGACTCATACAGCCTCCTGACCGGGAAGTGGAAATGAATTATGTACCGATTCAGGATGCCATGGCAGTTACCGATACTGCGAATTTGCGTAGGCTGCTACTTGATACCTTGCGTAATAACGCTAGAAAGACAGTTTCAAGTATTGCAGTAGCCATGAACAGTATCGACACCGAAACCTCCCATTATGCCGCATCCGCCATTCTGGATGCACTTTCGGAATTTCGATCTACAGCACAGGTGATGATAGGTGATATGAATAAATATCCGGAGGATGTAGAAATGAATTTGTTTACCTTTGATTATCTGACCGAGATTCTTAATATGAATATTATGACCACGATTGAACAGGAGGCATATATATACACACTGGATCAGGTTGCGGAAAACTTAGTTAAGTATAATTTGTGGTACATGACAGCCACACATTATTTATTAGTGACGAACCTGTTTATTTCAATCAAAGACTATAATAAGGCTGATAAGTGGGTATTAAGAGCTTGTAAGTATCGGCAGGGCATGCTGGATACCTACAAGGCCAAATTGCATTTACTCTTTGATCAGCATAATCAAACCGCTTTTTTTGCATGTCTGAAGGAGCTGAAGGATACAGATATCGTCGTTGATGATGAGGTTATTAACCTATTTCGTCTTTATGGTAGTTAGTGTGAATTAGTGTGAATTAAAATGCAATTCACACGGGAATAGCTGCGAAACTCGCACAATGGTGCTCGTTCCTTGTTCCTTCCGGGTTTTGAACTACCTCGAAGGTGCTACAGGGGGTGTTTGAGTTAGATATCATTTAAGTGAATGAAAGAGAAGGCGTCATGATTTCTAAAAGAAATTATTTTATTATATTAATTTTGCTGTTTATGGTTTTTGTAATGTTCATGTTTGTTGGTGTGTCCTCTAACATTCTATCGGATACCTCCACCAATATCAGGACTGAGGTGAATACAAAGATCGGATATGAGGATTCCCTGACCTCTGACAACCTAAACCTGGATACCTATACGGAAGGTACGCCAAAGATCAGCAACCTTCCTCAAAATCAGCGGAGGCAAGCAGCTATTCTATCGGGAGGAGCAGAGGATACGGCTGTAGGTATTCTGCTAGAATGGTGCGTCTATCATAAATACCGTTATAGAGTTTACAACTCTTTGCCTGAGGTTGATGAGATTTCGGAATACGATGTGATCTTATTTGGTGATTATAAGGTTACATCTGTGTCCAGTGTTTTATTATATGCCTATGCAGATTTGGGGAAAACAATGATTTTCACCAGGCTTCCTGATTACCGGGAAGTGATAGCACAAGAGAAGCTGGCTTCTTTCTTCGGTATCAGTACAGGTGTGACAGGTAATATTTTAGCAGATGGTATTAAGATCTTTTCAGGCTTCATGATCAACAAAGAACGAATTTATAGCAAGGGGGACTTCTACGGGGAAGAGGATGATACGTCAGTTAATGTACCATATTATTCCCTGGCGGCAGGCTATGAGGTGTATGCAGTCGGTTTGCTCGAGGATCAGGAGGAGCTTGGAATGAAAGATGAGGAGCTGCCTCCGCTTTTATGGAGAACTAGAATAGGAAATGCCTTTGTATTTGTTGTGAATAGTGATATTTTTAGCGGGATATCCTTGCTCGGTGTTTTGAATGGCTTCATGGCCCATGAAAGTGATTGTTATGTATATCCGATTATAAATGCCCAAACGATCTCGTTGGTCAATTATCCATATCTATCCAAGGAGAATGAGGAAAGTATGCAAAAGCTTTACAGCCGGAGCTCGGAGGCAGTGGCGAGAGACCTTCTATGGCCAAACATTATACAGATATTAAAAAATTATGGGAGCTCCTATAGCTTCTTTATGTCTCCGCAGCTTGATTATCAGGATGGAATCGGACCGAGTGACAACTTTACCGAATTCTACCTGCGAGAAATCAGGAAGCTTCCAGGTGACATGGGTCTTTCCTTGGGACAAGTGTCGGATACAGGGCTAAAAGAAATACTCTCTGAGGACACTATATTCTTAGACAGTTATCTGCCAAAATATGAATTTACGGCATTGTATACTGCGGACTTTGACGGAGGTGAAGTGGAAGATGGCCTGAAACGCAAACTTCTTAAGAACATTAGTCTTTGTATATCCGATTACCGGGAGGGGGATAAACTGATTGATTATATAGGAGGAGACATCTTATCGGTAAAGTTCAACATGGACGGCTATCGGCATGAGACTATGGATGACCTTAGAATGATCTGCGTCGAAAACGCACTTGGCATTTGCAATGAGAAGGTGGATATAATGCGCGTTATCTATCCCGAGGGTAGCAAGGATGAATGGAATTATCTGAGCTTAAGATGGTCGAAGGGGGATACCTATTTTAACGATTATTCGAAGTTTGATATGGTATCCGTTTATGAGATGGAGAAACGTGTCAGGCGGTTTCTGGCACTTGATTTTACCTATCAATACGATGGAAATAATGTTGATATCTATATTGATCATTTTAATGATGAGGCTTATTTCATGCTTTGTATAAACAGCAGAAGTATTGCTTCAGTAGAGAATGGAGAGGCAGTAGAAATAACCGACGATTCCTATTTGATTAAGGCCACAGAGGAAAAGGTACATATTCGGCTTATCGAAGAAAATGTTCTGGATAAACCAAATAACGGCAAACGAATCCCATATAACCCATCTGAGATTGCAGCCAACTAAATCTAAGGAAAGGCATGTTAAGTTAGTATGAAAGTATGTATGATAGCGGAAGGCTGTTATCCCTATGTTATTGGTGGAGTATCCAGCTGGATGCATAGTATGATTCAATTATTTCCGAATATAGAGTTTCAGTTAGTTGCAGTCATTGCGGACCGAAGTATCAGCGGTAAATTTGCTTATGAGCTGCCGAGTAATCTGACACAGGTTCATGAAGTCTATTTACAAGATGTGGATTGGATCGGAACGAATCGGAATCGGAGAAACCGCGTGCACCTGAAGAAAAAGGAGGTCGACGCATTACGAGGTTTAATCTTAGGCGAGGAAGTAGATTGGATTACGGTATTCCATATATTTGACCGAAAAAATATTTCTATCAATCAAATACTGATGAGCCCGGAGTTTTTGGAGATTACTAAGAATTTTTACATTCGTCGTTTCTCCGAAATTACCTTCTCTGATTTTTTGTGGACGCTGCGTTCCATCTACCTGCCACTTTTCTTCGCACTGAAATTCATGCCTCCCAAGGCGGATATTTACCATTGTGTATCGACAGGGTATGCAGGGATGATTGGTAGTAAAGCTCTTACCATATATCCAAATGCAAAATTACTAATCAGCGAACATGGAATCTATACCCGTGAACGAGAGGAAGAAATCATCAAGGCAAAGTGGGTTCAGGGAATATATAAAACCATCTGGATAGATCAATTCCGAAAGATGAGTAGGTGCGCTTATTATTTCGCGGACCTTGTAACCTCTCTGTTTGAACAGGCAAGGTATCTCCAGGTTGAACTGGGATGTCCTGACGATAAGGCGATTGTCACTCCGAATGGTATTCATACAGAAATTTTTGAAGATATTCCGGGGAAGGATCCGAGTGACCCGCTCATTCATATTGGAGCAATTATTCGCGTTGCACCGATTAAGGATGTTAAAACCATGATTAATGCATTTTATTACGCGAATGAGAAGCAACCGAGACTGAAGCTGTGGATCATGGGACCTGAGGATGAAAATCCGGAGTATGCCATGGACTGCCGTGATTTGGTGAAAGCATTGCATGCAGAAAACATAGTTTTTACAGGGAGTATCCGAACGTTAGATTATATAGGCAAGATGGATATGACTCTACTAACCAGTATCAGTGAAGGACAGCCTCTTACGATTTTGGAGAGCTTTGCTGCGAAAAAACCCTGTATCGCTACGAATGTTGGCAATTGCTCAGGATTGATTTATGGCGAGAACGATGACTTCAAAGAGGCAGGTATCATTGTGCCGGTTATGAACATTTCAGAGATTTCCAATGCCATTTTAAAATTAGCAAATGATCCGGCACTTGCCAAACAGATGGGCCAAAATGGTTATCAGCGGCTCATGCATAAGTATAAGAGTGTGTACATGGAGGAGACCTATAGAAAAATCTATGAGACCTTAGAGCAGCTGAGAGAGGTAGCGTATACGAATTAAGCTTTTGATCCTCTAGCTAAGGATTGAACGAAAGAAGCAAATATATAAGGGGGTCATAGCATGGCAGGAATCGGAATCCAATTAAATAAGATATTTGGAAAACATACTGTGACATCATCCATCTATGGAATCGGCTACAGCTTTATGTATACGATAGCGCCAATGCTGGTCGTTATGGGATGTCTTTTAGCAATGTATGAGGTATTAGGGTTCGATCTTGTCGGTTATCTGGATAGGGAACTATTTTCCTGCAGCATACTATATATATTTATTTTCTCTCTGCTTACCTCCTCACCCTTTAACTCAGTACTCTCGAAATTCCAGACAGATAAGATCTATGAGCAGCGGTATGAGGATATCAGGCCATGTATTTACATAGGAACAATCACAAATTTAACACTTTCGTCGATGCTTGCAATGCCTTTTTTTCTTTATGAAATATTGGTTGGTCATGTGCCTGTTTATTATGTCTTTACTACATTCATGGGATTTTTGGGGCTGACGCTAACTTTTTCCACGATGGTGTATAATTCTATCCTGAAGCAGTATAAAAAGATTTCCTTTTATTTTGTCTGTTCGATGATACTGTCGTTTTTATTATCGATACTATTCCGGTATCTCTTGGGATTATCAATTACCTATAGTATGCTGCTTGCTTTATCAATTGGATTTTTGTTGATTGCTTCCTTAGAGCTTTCCAATGTGATGAGCTACTTTCCAAAGAACAGCCATCATTACAGTGAAGTACTTCATTATTTCAGAATATATTGGAAGTTGATCGCCTCCAACTTCTTATACACCTTAGGTTTATTTGTCCATAATTTTGTATTTTGGACGCAGCCATGGCATTTGGTGGTGCGTAATACATATGTCTGCAATCAGCCATATGATATGGCATCCTGCCTGGCTATGTTTACAAATATTTCTGCAAGTGTATTGTTTATTTCCAGGGTGGAAATGCACTTTCACGAAAGATATCAGGATTATACACAAGCTGTCATCGGTGGCAAGCTGGACAGTATTGAGGAAGCAAAAAAGAGAATGTTTCGTGGACTTTCCTCCCAGCTTTTCTCTCTTGTACATATTCAGTTTATTGTTTCGGTTATTATTTACTTAATCGCTGTGGTTACCCTTCCGATTATGGGGTTCTCCGGAATGATTATGGAGATATATCCTCAATTGGCAGTAGGATATTTCATATCCTACTTGATGTATTCCGAGCTGTTGTTTTTATATTACTTTGATGATTTGACCGGAGCGATGGCGAATGGATTGATCTATGCAGGAGTGGCACTGATTGGCTCAATCGCCGCAATCCGTCTTCCTGTTATATGGTACGGTGTTGGATTTACAACAGCCTCCTTCCTGGCATTCACCTTTTCTTATTTCAGACTGAGATGGATTGAGAAAAATCTGGATAGCCACATTTTCTGTCGGGGGACTGTCATAAAGCAGGTGATCGGGGATATGCCGCCCAGTGATGTCTACAATGTATATAAAAGCAAAACCATTAATTGTAATGAGATGAGATAGATTAGGAGGGATGATATGTCAATATTGCTTCGGAGCTTAATTTGTGTAACAGGTATAATCCTGATATTTATGGCAAGGAAGGCCAGTATTGTCCGTAAAATGACCGAAAGGCAGAGCCTATTCTGGATTATGGGCGGAGCGATTATAATATTGTTTGGAATGATACCCTATCTTGTATTTTTTATCTCGGAACTGTTCGCCGTGGACTATCCGCCATCGATTATATTTGCAATAGCGATTATTCTTGCTACCTATGGCATTTTTAATTGTTATAAAACGAATGCAGAGCTTACCGCAAGAGTACAGGAGCTTGCAATGCAGGTATCTTTGCTAAATGAAGAGAGTAATCATTTGAAAGAGCTGCTAGAAGAGGAACGCTTACATCTAAGTAAGAAAATTAGTGGGACAAAGGATATCGCATGAAAAAAAAATTATTATTCATTATTAATACGATGGGTCGCGCTGGAGCTGAGACCGCTTTGATTGGGCTGCTAAGAAAACTGACTTCAATGGGACAATACGATTTATCTCTATATACCATAATACCCTGCGGAGAGCTGTTTGACCGTATCCCGGAAGGGATACATATTCTGAATCAACATATCAAGAAGGGCTCGGTACTTTCTCTTTCCGGTCACCTGCGGATTGTCAGGGAAGTTATTTACTCGTTCTTTTATCATTTCACCGGCCTAAAGATGTTTGGGTATATGATAAGGAACATCCGGGAACAGAGGGCTTCAGGCAGAAAGCTGCAATATGATAAGCTTTTGTGGAGACTTCTGGCAACTGGGCGTCCGGGACTTGCAGAAACCTATGACCTGGCGGTAGCTTTTATTGAGGGAGCCGCTACCTATTATCTTGCCGATAAGGTAAAGGCCCGCCATAAAGCAGCTTTTATCCATATTGATTATCAGAAGGCCGGTTATTCACAGCTTATGGATCAGGATTGTTATCATGATGTGGAAAGAATATTTGTTGTTTCAAGAGAAGTGGGTGAGAAATTTATCAGTGTGTATCCAAAATATCAGGATAAGGTAAGGGTATTCCATAATCTAATAGATAGAGATGAAATACGAAAGAAAGCAGAGGAAGGGTCCGGATTTACCGACCGGTTTGATGGATGTCGCCTATTGACGGTTGGCCGCCTGCATTACCAAAAAGGCTATGATATAGCAATCCAAGCCTTAGCAAAGATACGGGAGGATGGATATCATGTACGCTGGTATGTGATAGGGGAAGGGTTGGAAAAGGCCAAACTGGAAAAGCTGATTACAAAGTTTAGAGTGGAGGATTGCTTTATTTTGATGGGGGCCAGGGAGAACCCATACGTCTATATGAAGCAATCAGATGTCTATGTGCATGCAACCCGTTTTGAGGGTAAGAGCATTGCAATAGAAGAAGCCCAGATATTAGGAAAAGCGATTGTTGCATCGGATGGGATCGGTAATGATGAGCAGATTGTGTCAGGCTACGACGGGATACTGCTAACACTTAATGTGGAGCAGTTAGCAAGCGTACTGGAGCATTTGATTGATCATCCACAGCTGAGGGAGGAGTATGCAAGACATGCGTTGGAGAAAAAAGTGGAGTTTCCAGAGGAACTGGAGGGTATGTTATCTATGCTTGATGAGGTGAGAGATTTATGAAAAAGGTATTGATTCTAGTTCCTGCATTTAATGAAGAAGAGAATATGGAATCATTATTTGGCAAACTGTGTAAGGCGGAGATCCAAAATTTTGCAGATATTCTGGTGGTGAACGATGCTTCCAGCGATCGGACCGAGTTGATCGCAAAGAATTATCCGGTGACACTTGTTACCCATGTTTTTAATCTGGGTTATGGCTCTGCCCTTCAGGTTGGCTACAAATATGCGGTTCGACGAGGCTATGAATACGTTATTCAGCTAGATGCAGACGGTCAGCATAGTACCTCTAACATTGCACATATCTTCCAATGCCTGACAACGCCGGATGCAGAGGGTAACTTGCCGGATATCGTAATTGGATCACGGTTTGTGGAGGGAAGCGACTCTTTTCAAGTTTCAGGTATAAAGAAATGGTCAATCAATCTGTTTTCCTGGATGATTAGGAAGACAACTGGTAAGCGGATTACAGATCCCACCTCAGGCTTACAGGGTTTAAGCAAAAAGGCCTTTACTTATTATTCTAATTACAGTAATTTTGATTACAATTATCCGGATGCTAATATGATTATCCAGATGCTCTTGCTAGGCTTTCGTGTCGTGGAGACGTCCTCTGTCATGTATGAGAGGGCAGCAGGGATCAGTATGCATGCAGGACTGATTAAGCAGATGACCTATATGATGATTATGCCGTTGAGCATATGGTCTGTAGTCATTCGTATAAAAAAAGGCCTACAGAGATAATACTGACCTGGGAGGAAAAGAATTTTTATGCCACGATATGGTAGGATAAAGAAAATAAAATGGATTTCCCTTCCGAGAAATGAGAAGGCATTGGCAATGAGTAACCCATATTGTGGATTATATTCGATTTTCCGTTTTTATGCCGACTGTGAGCTGATACAACCGGACAATGTGTTGATTGAAAATACTGCTGTTAGCCCGGACCAGCAGCTCTGTCTCATAGAAATCAATTTGATTCATTATAACGAGTCTCTGTTATCGGAAGATGCCTTGTACATCATAAGGCGCATATTTTTGCACTTTACGGAACTAGGTAAACAGATGATCGTGCGTTTTCTATACGATTGGGACGGGAAAGGGGTACTCCATGAACCCAAGGACTTAATAATTATTCTAAATCATATGAAGCAATTATCTCCGCTTTTGAAGGAGTATACCAAAAGTATCTATATCTTACAGGGGCTTTTTATTGGCAGCTGGGGTGAAATGCATAATTCCCGTTACCTCGGTGAGCGGCAGATGGTACTTCTGACGAGACAGTTGTATGAATGCTCCGGGGATTATACCCAGATTGCCCTCCGATGCCCGAGCTTCTGGCGCATGATATTCAAATCAGTTCAGCCATTGGAGGAAGAGTCAGCCTTTTCAAATATACGGAAAGCCAGATTTTCTCTGTTTAATGATGGAATCATGGCCTCCGAGACGGATTATGGTACATATGGAAGCATAAGTGCTAAGGATACGAGGTCTTGTAGTGAAAAGTGGGCGCGGGGCGAGGAATTGGAATTCCAGGGTAGATTATGCAGATATGTTTCCAATGGCGGTGAGGTGATCAATGATAATCCCTACAATAATGTACCATTGGCTATTGAGACTCTTAAGGAAATGCGGATATCCTACCTGCACTGGAAATACGATGAGCAGGTGCTGAATAAGTGGAAAGCCAGCCGCTCAGGTGTAACAAATGTACTGTGGAGGGACAAGACGGCTTATGAGTATATCATTGCACATTTGGGATACCGATTTACCATAGAAGAGGTAAGCCTGTCGAATGCTGCCGGCAAGGACGGCATGCTGAAAGCAGACTTAATGATCCGTAATCTGGGATTTGCTCCCTGTTATCATAGATTTTGTGTCACATTTGTAGTCCGTACTACATCCTTTTTGGAGTCGTATGAGTATTCTGTGGATACTGATACCCGTAAATGGATGCCCGAGGAAAAGGTTGCAATAGAAATATATATTCCCGCCGAGGACTTAAAGCCAGGTAACTACAACTTGTGTTTTGGTATCTACGACCAGCAATCTCAAACGCCAATTCAGATAGCCAATACCTTTTCGTCAATGGATTATACCGGTAGGTATAATCTTGGCAATTTTATCACTTACTCCTAGGAGGAAAAAGATGGCGGATTATTTACTGAGCGTGGTACTAATCACAAAAAAGAATACTTCATTAAGCTTTTTGCGGGCACTGAACAGTATACTGAATCAGGTTTATACACCAATCCGAACCTTGGTGGTGGATGCGAATGAGCCGAATAGTATCTATAGTCTAGGTTTGCAGGAGGATTTGGCGTTGATCCCGGAGGTAGAATATCTTCCGGTGGATCAGTCTCTGTCCTTTGCCGGGATACAAAATTATATGGTTCATTATGTGCAGGAAGAATATATCGCATTTTTAAAAAGCAACGACGTATGGGATCCGATTAAAGCAATGCTGCAGCTGGAGCAGTTACAGAATAACCCGAAAACGGCTGCCTCTTGCAGCAATGGGGTGCTAATTGATGAAAGAAAGCAGGATGTTGTAATCAGTCCATTGGCACATCATATTAACCTCGATTATTCTAATTGGCTTCTTAATAATCCTGCAAGAACATCGGCTCAGGTTATCTATAAAACAGAGGAGGTCAGGCGGGTAGGAGGATTTGATGATCAGTTTTATAATTACTGTGATGCCGATATACTCTTCCGGCTTAGTAAAGAGCAAAAGGTCGTAACAATGCCGGTCTCTTTATGTGAATGTTATATTACGCCGGATAATGTGGATTATGATATTAATAATTTCAGGGATGGCCAAAGGATTCTGTATAAATATATGGAGTACTTTATATGTAATCGGGCTATGGCACATGATTTTTATGCACAGATGCTGCAATTGGCAAAAATCAATTATCTATGGCTAAACTATATGGCATATCTGGTTATGTTTTTTAGCAAGGCACCGGTACATACCACTGCGCTGTTGTTCCGGAAGATAGGGTGGATCTTCTATCTCCTATCGAAATGGATTCGTAGAGAGCTATCTCTATTAAACCAGATGTTTCATTACAAGAAGAATATTAGCCGAATAAGAAGAGGAAAGTCCTGGAAGGATAAAACATCAGTATCGAAAGGCAGGCGGAAGGAACTAGGGGAAAAGCTAATTACCTTCTCCTCTGTAAATGAATATCAGAAGCAAAATCCTCTGATTTTTGTGTTTGACCATAAGTTAAAAAGCATCGTTATACCGGACTATATAAAAGTGATTAAAAAGGCTATGTTCTATGGCTGCGATGAGCTGGTATCGGTTGAAATACCAAGTACCGTATTGGAGATTCAGGCCCATACCTTTCAGGGCTGCAGGAAGTTACGCCAGGTAACCATCCGGGAGGGAAGCCGGTTAGGTAAAATAGGAGCGTATGCATTCGCAGGCTGCGCATCCCTTAACACAATAAGTTTACCGTCCAGTGTCGTTCATATTGGAACAGGAGCATTTGCCTGGTGTGACTCTTTAGAGCAGTTGTTGTTTACCTACATGCACCGCGGGGAAGAAATGACAGCCAAGCTTTTTCCGGAAGCAATAGTTAAGCTTGCCCGTTACACCTTTGTAGGCTGTTCACTTCTGCGAAAGGTTGAGTTTGGTGGAAACAGCATATTGGAGGCGGTGGATTACGGGACCTTTCTGGGCTGCAGTAACTTAAAGGAGATTATAATTACAGGAAATGTGAAGTCCTTAGGGGCCTATTGCTTTGCCTATTGCAGAGCCCTTGAAACAGCAGCCTTCCCACAGATTGACAATATGAAAAACATCGGAAAATGTGCTTTCCTGCACTGTGAATCGCTGACTTACTTTCTTTTCCCGAGTAAGATTGAACATATTAATGTGCGAACATTCTATGGTTGCACCAGTTTAAAATCCGCGAAGATACCCATGAAGGTTCTTTCTATAGACCATCAAGCATTTGCGAAGTGCAGTTCTTTAACAAATGCAATCATATTATCCGGGGATGTTGCGATCTCACCTACCGCATTTGATAAGCATACGCAGATAAAAATTCATCAGAACGCAGCAGAGGAATAGTTTTATAAAAGGAAAGGGAGATGAGCAGTTAAAGTGATAGTGGATACAAGTGCATATGTGCTCTCTTTGATCAAAGTCCTGCTCTGCTGTCTGATTCGGGATTTCCTGATACCACTTGTGGTGTGGAGAAAACATTTAAAGAACAAGAGCTATGGTTACCGATTCTGGTTCTGTATCATCACACAGGCTGCGCTTTGGATTAATCTGGTTTTATTACTGGGATTTCTGAATGTTTACAACCATTTCGTGACCATTGGTATTACTATTGTGTTTTATCTTTTGGTTGTATGGAATTATTCCGATAAGCAACTATTTCGGCGCTACAAAAAAGGAATAGCTCAACTTTGGAGTGCTTACAGGGAAGATAGGTTTTCCAAATATCTTGCGAAGGAAATAGCAAGGAAGCTGCAGGCTTATTATAAAAGTATTCGATCTATGCCGGGCTGGGATTATCTTCGAAGAAATATTGTGGAAGTACTGCTTCTTGGGCTACTGGTTGTCTATAATATCTGGTTCTTGTCCTATAATGTTATGCAATATCATTGCTACCAGTTTTCTGATATTCCGGTACATCAGTCTTGGATCTATGAACTGGAGCACGGTACATTATTTTCTGATGGAATCTACCCCTTTGGGATGCATATTATGATATATATGATTCGAATTCTGTTTCGGCTGGATCTACGTGAGATCATGCTTTATGCAGGTGCGTACCAGACGGTACTTTTAGTGATTGGCCTGTATTTACTGGCGAAGGAGATATTCTATGCAAAATATACCCCGATCGCAGTGGCAATTATCATCAGCTTTATGCTAAATCAAAGCCGCTATGCCGCCTCGCTTCCTCAGGAGTTCGGAATGTATGCGGTTATCGGCTTGGCGTACTTTATGATCCGATATCTGCACCAAGACAGAAAGAAGATAATCATGGAAGGAGATTCCTGGTTACGGCGGCTGTTCCGTATCAATGCTTATATTAACCGGAGATATCTGAATTCAGAAACAACTCTCCTCATGCTTTGTGTCGCACTGGTAATTGCCTATCATTTTTATACAGCAATTGCTGCAATCTTCCTTGTAATTGCAATTGGACTAGCCTATTTGCCTAAAATTTTAAAAAAGCAGTATTTTATTCCTCTGATGTATTGCGGAATCATGGGAGCGGTAATCGCGGTTTTACCAATCCTGTCCTGCCTTGCTAAGGGTATTCCTTTTCAAGGATCTATGGCATGGGCTACCAGCGTAATTACCGGTGAGAGAGGAGAAGAGGATGAGCTTGATTACCAGGCTGAACTGGAAGAAAAATTGAGTAAGGGCAAGGTTGATCAAAGTAGAGTAGCTCCTGTTACAATGAAAGAAGAGAGGAAGGAAGAGGTAGTCAGGGAAAAGGATAAGAGACAAAAAGTAGATTTTACTTTGATTCATTTGAAGGAGGTGATTATAAATTATTATAATGCCATCTTTACCTTCGGTGTTTATACCATGTTTGGTAAAGATGCGACAAAGTTGATGTTTCAATGTATACTGATCGGGTTTTTCTGTAGCGTATTAATGGTTATACCTAAGAAAATCAGGAATTATGGGCATGATTATACGGCTATGATTATTAATATTTTGTTGCTGTGTACAATCGGAGCTGCTCCACAATTAAAGATAATTGAGTTAATAGCCGCCGGTAGGGCTTCGACCTTTGCAGAGCCGTTTATTGGATTTATCTATATGATGCCGATTGATTTTGCGATCCGTTTCTTGGGGGGGTGGAAGAACCGAAATTATCGTACCTTTCTGAATTTTCTTTCTGTTGCAAGCTGTGTTGGAGTGGCATTGATGATTGTGAACTTTGGATGGTACCATTCCTTTTTCGATATAAACCAAGCTTATTACAATGAAGCAGAGTATATACTTCGGCATATTAAGAAGTCCTATGATAAAAATACATATACGATTGTATCGACGACAGACGAATACTACGAGGTTATGGACTATGGCTACCATACGCAGCTCTCCGAGTTTATAAATATGGTGAATGGAAAGCAGAGGGCTTTTACTTTTCCAACAAAGTATGTATTCTTCTTTATTGAAAAGCGAGTACTATTGGATCATTTCTATGGACCGGTGGAGGTAGGCCTACAATATGCAGCGAAGGAGTTTGTTTATTTTAAAGATACTCAGGACTATTTTTACCAACGTGCGATCATTGAATCACAGGCATATTATTGGGCACTGAAATACACTGAGATATATCCGCGTAATTTTAAGGTCTACTACGAGGATGATATCTATATAGCTTATATTTTGGAGCAGAACATCTATAATACATATAATTTACGAGTTAATTATCTAGCTGATTATGCGGGTGAAATTGCAGCAAATGGCTGGAATCAGCAGGATGAGATATCGAATTAGTATCTAGTGAAGGAAAGCGGTTGATAAAAGTAAATAACGAT
>JAQZBA010000381.1 GCA_029239365.1 Herbinix sp.
TTCCTCTCTTCTGATATCAGGAGTTACCCTTAATTTACGCACTGTGTTTCCATCCACATAGCTTGTCCCTATATTCTCATAATGATTTAGTCTCTTATTAGCCTCCATGCCAGAAACCCCTCTCTACTGATTATTCATTTATTCACGAACATTAATCGTTCGGATTACTTCTTATTAATATGCTTGTCCAAATGTGTTCTTATGCTTTTTCAAACACACGAAGCTTTGCACTTTTTGATCTTTTGTTCTGTTCCAACTCTTCTTCGGAAGGAAGAATTGGCTTTCTCGAGATCACTTTGCCCCTGGAAACCTTACCACAGACACAGACAGGAAATCTCGGGGGGCAAATACAGGGATTTTCATTGGTTCTAAAGCAGGATTTCACAATTCGATCCTCTAGGGAATGGAAGGTGATAATGCATAATCTGCCTTCGGGAGATAGTAATTCAATCATATCTTGCAGCGTATCCTTAAGCACCTCTAGCTCACGGTTAAGTTCAATTCTGATTGCTTGAAATGTTCTCTTTGCCGGATGCCCTGTTGTCACTCTTAGCTTCATCGGGATTGCCGCTTTGATTGCGGTGGTGAGTTCAAAGGTAGTTTCCATCGGCTTCTCTTCCCGCATACGCACAATATGTTTTGCTATATTCTTAGCGAAGTTATCTTCCCCGTAATCTCTGATAATTCGGTATAGTTCCATCTCACTGTATCCATTGACAATATCCTTCGCTGTCTTCTCATTTCGCGTATCCATTCTCATATCAAGAGGAGCATCTTCTCTATAGGAGAAACCACGCTCAACTGTATCAAGCTGATAGGAGGAAACTCCAAGATCAAGAAGTATTCCATCGACATGATCAATCTGCAGATCGCGAAGCACCTGTCGGATATCACAATAATTGCTTCTTACAATGGTAACCTTATCCTTATAATCGGCCAGTCTTTCTCCGGCTGCCACAATTGCTGCTTCATCCTGGTCAATACCGATGAGCCTTCCTGTGGTTAGGAGTTTCGCAATCTCGTAAGAATGTCCGCCACCACCGAGGGTACCATCAACATAGATCCCATCCGGCTTAATAGCTAAGTTATCCAGTGTTTCTTCCAACAATACTGATTTGTGTTCAAATGCCATAACGTCCTCCAAGGAATTCATCCTTTGCTAAAAGCTGATACCATACTGAGACATATGTTCTGCAATAGCATCTACATCATCATAATCGTTATTGTTCTCCCAGCGTTCCTTGCTCCAAATTTCTATTTTTTTCAGTACTCCGACAAATACGATGTCTTTATCTAGTCCGGCGCTTTCGCGTAATTTAGCAGGTATTAATATTCTTCCCTGTTTATCCGCCTCGCATGCAGCTGCCTTTGCCATAAAATAGCGCTGCAATTGTCTAGCTTCCTTGGTTCCCGGTAATTTATCCAGTTCCTTAACGAAGGCTTGCCAATCTTCTTGTGGGTATGCGAACAAACAACCATCAAGGCCCATTGTGATGATAAATTCATCTCCAAGGTCCTCTCGAAATTTTGATGGAATGATTATTCTTCCCTTGGAATCGATCGAATGATCAAATTCACCCATGAACATAAGGCTTCACCTTCTTTTTCTAAATATGCAAGTTGAATCATAACTCATCTTGCTTCTTCGGCTTCGTATTGCAAGTAATTTCTGATGGCTTGTACCACTTTTCAGGGTAATGACTCCACTTTCCACCACTTTGCTCCACTTATGTGTTCATTTTATATTAATTTAGGGAATTAATCAAGCACGAAATCAAAAAAAATAGCCCACAAAGCCTTATGTATAGTGGCTTTTTGAGCTATTTCGTGATAAAAATACAATATCTTGTGTTCATTTGATAAATCGAACAAATTATGTCAATATATAGTCAAAAAACAAGATATAGGCAATTGGTCCTGAGACCTGTTTTTTTATACCTATTTTCGAATTTTCATCTTTGCCTTGCGTCCTTTATAAATCAGTAAGGCTAAAGAAACTACAACGATAAGTGCTGATAATAGCTGAGATACAGCGAATGGCGTCCCCCATAAGAAGAGCTGATCTGTTCTGAGTCCTTCCATCCAAGCTCGTCCAATACCATAACCAAGCAGATAAAGCAACATAATCTCGCCATCAAAACGCTTATGCTTTGTATATAGGATAAGTATGATCAGAAGACACAGATTCCAGATTGATTCATACAAAAAGGTCGGATGTACCTGTATATAAGTCTCTTCCCCTATGGTTACTACCTTATCCTTGATCTCCAGAATACGTGCCAGTGCTACTTCCTTCCCTTGGTATATCTGCTCCAATCGGGAGAGAGAGGTAGTATTGCTATAGACACCTGAGACATCTTTTATATTCAACTGCATCGCAAAAAGTCCGTCGTAATACTTTCCAAAGGCTTCCCGATTAAAGAAATTACCCCATCGTCCTATCATCTGCCCAGTGATTAATCCGATGCATCCTGTATCCGCAAGGAGCCAGAAAGGATATTTCTTCACTCTGGCATAGATGATTGCTGTTAATACTGCTGCAATGATGCCACCATAGATAGCAAGTCCGCCTGTACGTAGGTTAAATACCGACAAAGGATTATCTGTAAATTCATCCAGAGCAAAAACCACATAATATACTCTAGCCCCTATGACTGAAGCAACGATTGCTACCAGAGCAAAATCTAGATAAAATTCCGCTTTTTGTCCTGTTCTCTTCGCCATCCATTCTGCAATCAACCATCCACAGAGCATACCGAAGCCAATGACCATCCCGTAATAAGCAATCTGATAACCGAAGATGTCAAAGCCTGTTCCTACGTTCTTAAGCTCAATTCCTAGGTTCGGGAAGTTTATATTCGTCGATAATATTGTTTGCATAGTCTTCACCACTTTCTGTACCTCTAGCACCATCCATGTTACCGGAACCAGAAGCATAATGTACTAGATACAAGATACCTGTCCTATATTTATTTTATACATTAAAGCGGAATAACACTACATCGCCATCTTGAAATATATATTCTTTTCCTTCCGAGCGAACCAGACCTTTTTCCTTAGCCGCATTATAGTTACCACATTCCACCAGATTATGATAGCTAACGATTTCAGCACGAATAAATCCACGCTCAAAATCCGTATGAATCTTACCGGCTGCTTGTGGTGCTTTGGTGCCTATCTTAATGGTCCATGCTCTTGTCTCCTTAGGTCCTGCAGTCAAGAAGCTCATTAATCCCAGGATATGATAGCTTGCTCTGATTAATTTCTCCAGACCGGACTCTTTTAACCCAAGATCCTCAAGGAACATACGCTTCTCATCCTCATCTAATTCAGCAATTTCCTGTTCAATCTGAGCGCAGATAACAAATACTTCTGAATTCTCCTGTTCTGCGATATTGCTCACAATCTTTACATAATCATTACTTGCTCCGTCATCTGCAAGATCATCTTCCTTCACGTTCGCCGCATAGATTACCGGCTTTGCTGTAAGAAGATTATATTCATTAAACCATTCCTTCTCTTCATCATCCTGAACCTGGAATGCCTTAGCCATCTTACCCTCTTCCAGAAATGCCTTTAAACGCTCCTGTAGCTCAAACTCTTTGGCAAGAGCTTTATCATTCTTGGAGCCTTTACCGGTTTTAGACATTCTACGTTCGAGAATCTCAAGATCAGAGAAAATTAATTCC
>JAQZBA010000382.1 GCA_029239365.1 Herbinix sp.
CTTTCTGAGTCCATGAGGTCCGTCAGCAACCATGACTGCCGGAATCCCCAATCGTTCCACTGCCTTTGTATGCCAGAAATCAGCTCCGGAACACATACCAGCTTTTTCTTCCAAGGTCATTTTACCGATTATTGCTCTAATATCATCTGTTTTCATCCTATTTCTCCTTCTATGTTTTTTGTTACATATTTGAATTTCTGCAATGCTTAAGCAAGCGTCTGAATTGCATTACTCGGTTCAAGCTTTCTACCATGCTTTATTTTTCTTTTCAATATCTCTTCATAAGTATTTTATTATATTTATTATACGCTTTCAATCAGTTATTTGCTTTGATTGTAAATCCATTTAGTTATTTCAGGATCATTAAAAGCCACTATCCAAGAGGAGTGAAGCGAGGATAAGCCCTTTGCTGACATTTCATCATTCGTATACATAGAGATTTTATTTTTTTCAGCTCCCATCTCATTCAAAACATCATATAATATTTTTGAGGTATAGCTGGTACAAACAGGATCATTATCCGCCTGAACAAACCAAATTGGTATGTGAGTAATTTTGTAGCTGTTCATTAAGCTTTTTATTTCGGAGTAACAATGATCATACTCCTCATTACTGATCGCCAAACTGCCCTGCATTTTGAAAGCCAGTCCATATGGTTCAGAAATAGGAATTATTGTATCCTTGGCACAAATTGGTAAGGCCGCTGCAAACAGATCCGTATACTGCATTAAAAAACGTAATACTGCTCCGCCACCGGAGGATGCTCCGGAGATATAGATTCGATTTGCATCTACCTGTCCTGCAGTGATTAATTTCTGTATCAATTCATATTTAACCACATTATACTCTTCCATCATCTTTAGCTCTTCCGGCTTTGACGAAATTCCAAAGGAATAGTTTTCCGGGTACTGAAATGACAGTACTGCTGTATTCATACCACTTTCGATCCATACAGTAGCCCCTTTATTCTTGGTAATATTTGCTCCATCATAGCTTGAACTCAGCACTTCACCTCCTCCGTGTTCCCATACCATTAAAGGGATATTCGATACTCCCTCCGGAAGATATAACCAATATGGTAATTCAACTCCATTACTTGCTTTAAAAGTTCCCTTCGTGAAATCATCTAAGATTTTTGTATGGATTATACACTTGTCTTTATTGAAATTCAATTCGGGAATAGTACACGTAACAGTAAAATCATAATGTGTGACCGTATAATTTTTACTATATTTATCAATTCCATCGTAATGAAAATCCTCCGTCTCCAAAATCAACAAATTACCTTCCGTTTTTAAGTCTTTTACAACATAGTTTTTGTCTCCAATTTTGATTTCAAAATCATCCTTGCTTAGATTATTGACTTTTTTCGCACCATCCATCTCATAAGTAATTTTGTTTACTAAGCGTCCATCATCACCAACATATGCATAAATATTGATTTCTTTTATTAATGCTTCTGATTGCATTCCTTCATTATCCTCCTCTAATTGTTGTTTTGAACTCATATTCTCCTGCTCCAATTCTTTTGTAATATTATACTAGAAGCAGAATATGCTCCTAAAATTGCTATTCCAAAAATTATAAGCAAGAAAACAGCGGATACTCTTTTTTTCATTATATCCCTTCCTTAGAAAAATGTCCTATTGCGCGAAGGCTCAAGGACATTTTAGCATATATATCATTAATGAAGAATAGTCTCGCCTCCGAAAGGAAATTTAGGAGCTGCTTTTTTATGCAATTCTACCAGGTCATGGTCAAAATTATGTCTTATTATACAGTTCTCATCAAATATCATAGTTGCTTCATCGCCTTCTACGCATGCCGGCCAATCAGGCAATGCAGGAAGATTAGGATTACCGTAACATGCAAAATTAACCCATGCACCTAGCATTTGATCTTCAAGTTTATCAGAAACCCCCGGTTTATTGCAAACAGGAACTTTATCAGTATTATGGAATATAAATGGTATTTCTGAACAGTGCCAGGAAGGCTTTCCATCATCGAATGGAAATTCATAGGCAAACATGTAGGAATAGGTAGGTGCCTCATTATGTATTGCCTTCTTCTTAATAAAGTCAATCGTCGGATCCCGGAATAGGGAATCTAGTACAAGTAAATCGGTAAGATTTTTATCCGGATAAGCTATTCTAAATAGATCGATTAAATCACCGGAAGCCTCCTTGTATCTATTCTCTACCATTTGTCTCATCACATCCTCGGTAAGCTCATATTTATTCGCCACCCCTGGTCCGAATGCAAATTCACACATTACGGAACCGATTAATACAGGAATTGTCTTTGCATGCTCTGTAAAGCCCACCTCGCGTGGATCACCGACATAGAATTCATTCGGAATTGGATTACAGCCTATATAAGCACCGCCACGAGCCAGCTCCGGTGCGACTTTCAGATAAGCGGCTGCTAACAGATCAAAGGAAACAGACTCCAGTTTCAGAACATCTCCTTCTTCAAATCCAAGTTCCTTAAGCAGTGCATTAACTATCTTAGTTCCATTATTATCTGCAGAGTGCATGAAGCCATTAATTAATCCGCTCTGAATGACCCCTTTGTGGAATAGTCCATCTGCACTTGGTGTCTGCATTAAAGTCCACACCTTCATTCCGCCACCGGATTGTCCAAAGATGGTAACATTATCCGGATCTCCACCAAAGCCTGTAATATTATCTTGAATCCACTTTAAGGCAGCCACTATATCTGCATTCCCGGCATTCGCGGAATTTTTATACCTTTCATCAAAGGGAGACAGATCCATATATCCCAGGATATTTAAGCGATGATTGAGGGTTACCACAACAACATCACCGTTTTTACTCAGGTTCTCACCGTCATAAGATACTTGCTCAATGGATGATCCCGCAGTAAAACCGCCTCCATGAAGCCAAACCATAACAGGCTTTTTTGCGGCAGTACTGGTACTCTGTGTCCAGATATTAAGATATTGACAATTCTCATCCTTTGGCCAATGTCGATGCGGAACCATAATTTCACCCTGAGGAACATCCTGTGACAGCATAGGACATACATAACCATAAGATAGTGCATCCTTCACGCCTTCCCATGGTTCAACCTCAGTTGGCATTTGGAAGCGCTTTGCATCCGCGTATTTGATTCCGTGAAAGGTATATGTCCCATCTATAATATATCCTCGCACTTTACCAGCTTTTGTGGTAACAATCGGCTCGGTTTTAGAACAAACAAAATTTCTTGCCATTATAAAATACCTCCATAATATTTAGTACTAAAAGATTACTTGTTTCATATTCATAATCCATATTTCTCTTCGTGTTAATTAGACTCTATTCTACCCTCTTCTAACGACAGCTGAGCATCCCATTCCTCCACCGATGCAAAGAGTTGCTAATCCCATATTTGTATTAGCAGCCTCCATTTCATGAAGAAGAGTAACCAGTATCCTGCACCCCGATGCACCAACAGGATGTCCTAAGGCTATGGCACCACCACTTGGATTTAGACGCTCCGGATTGATACCTAATTCTTTAATAACTGCGATTGACTGCGTAGCAAAAGCTTCATTCGCTTCAATAATATCAAAGTCAGAAATAGATAGTCCTGTCTTTTTCATAACCTTTCTGGTCGACGCAACAGGACCAATCCCCATGAGAGAAGGCTCTACTCCTGACAGAGCTCCTGCTAACCATTCTCC
>JAQZBA010000383.1 GCA_029239365.1 Herbinix sp.
TTTATATTCCAATGTACTTTTAAGTACCAAGCGATCTCTTTCTCTTTTCGCCCGGATCAGTGTGCTTTTACTAATTCCTGTTAATTCTTCTACTTGCTTGTAACTGTTGCTTTCCTTCAGCTGCAGCGCATGATCTATTTGCTTTTTATTGAATTTCTTTGGCCGGCCTTCCCTGAAGCTCTCCTTCAGTCTTGCAATTGCTTTACCTTCCTGGGTGCGCTCAACGATCATATCTCGTTCAAATTCTGCAAAGGCAAAGAATATATTCCGGATCAGTTTGCTGCTGGGAGTATTGTCCATAATTCCTATATTCAAAATATGTACCCGGACGCCTTTTTCTATCAGTGTATTTACTAACGATGCTCCATGCTGCAAGCTCCTTGCAATCCGGTCTAATTTTGTGACTATGAGAGTATCGCCCTCTTTTAAGGCCTTAAGTAATTTGTTAAGCTCCGGCCGATCCGATCTCGTGCCGGTGAAGATGTCAATAAATATCTTCTCAGATCCATTGCTTTTTAATGTTACCTCCTGGCTTTCCAAGCTGTTACCGTCCCTAGCTTGTCCCTTCGTGCTTACTCTACCGTAACCGTAAATCATAGCTAAAATCTCCTTTCATTTATGGTTCCATATTATGACACCTTTCCATATCCTGATTTTACTATAGTTGCCCAGCGGTATCAATACTTTTAAGTTATGATACTTTTGTTCCCCTTCATTACGCTCTTTATACTCTAAAATTTCTACATAAATAACATTAAATGTATGTAAACAAAATACTAATACACATGTTAATATGAGCGGTAATAAAAATAATACATCTATACTATGCACATCTTGTTTTAAAATAAAAATGTCAATAAGCTGATTATTTTTGATGATAGACCATATAAGAAACGAAAACATTACTATATATTCAATAAGTATCTCCTTAATGGTTTGTTTCTCCTTCTTTACAACCCCTGCTATAAAAAAGAGTATAAATAGCAAAATACATATGCAAACGTTCAAACCTTTCAATAAACTGCCACTTTCAGATAATGAGCTACTGGATTGTACACAAGTTTCAATTATAACAGTAAAAATTAAACCGTAAAAAAATACTAGATACAATAAACATACTTCAGATATTCTTTTTAGCTTTATCATTCCTTTTCCTCCTAAGCTTATGTCTTAAGTTATGATACTGTTTTACCATTCCTCTTAATCAATAACGTTAATTTCTTTTTATAAAGCATACATACAAATGTAATTAAACATATAATGCCCTCATAAATTCCATACTTAAGAGCATAATCATTATAGAAGTCATATCGTGGTTGATGTATATCAAATATAGAATATTCTTTAATCCACTCATCAAAATTAACATTTGCTAAGTACCCCATTATAGAAAAAAAGGAAAATACAGAAAGAATGCCTATAATAGAAATTGTGTTAAGTATCATTATCTTTACCCTCATATTTTTCATTTCATCCATTAGAGCCTCCTTTATGTTACCGGGGTAGTTTTTACCCCGGTATATTACATTAACAAATTCTCAATATTCTCTGTTTATCATCTTACCTATGAAAAAATCAAATAATGATTTTGTTGTATCTCTGTTAACATAGATTTCAGACGCATTTCTAAGTTTTCTAAGTTTGGGATTTCCTCTATCAAGTTTAGAAACTTATGAACCAGCTCTTTATCAAAATGATTTCCGGCGTTATTATTGATATAATCGCTTACCTCATCCCGCTGGAACTTTTTACGGTAAACCCGATCAGAAATCATTGCATCGTATACGTCAGCAATAGTAATAATTTTTGCATAATCTGATATTTCACAGCTCTTTTTTCCTTGGCTATATCCGCTTCCATCTACTTTCTCATGATGGTCTAAAACGCCGTATAAAATGTTATTTGATAATTTAGTCTGTTTTTTTAAGTGTATATACCCCATAATCGAATGCATTTCGATTTTTTTTCTTTCATCTACGGTTAGCATGCCTGGCTTATCCAAGATTGATCTTGATATGTACATTTTTCCGTAATCATGCAGTATTGCTGCAATGAATAATTCGGTAATCTCATTTAGATTTTTATAGCAGCTGCTACCAAATACCATTGATAAATAAGCTACATTTATCGAATGCTCATATAAGTTTTCATTATAGTTTTTCATACTGATGTAGCACCGTATAACATCCGGATTATTTGATATAATTTTTATAAGTTGATTCATCATTCCTTTTCTTTTGTAGTCTTCCCCCATGTTGCCCTCCCTTCCCTGTTTGATTATGGTGTGTAATCAGGTGCAAATGCACCGTTACCTCCACTACAATATGGACAAGCATATGCGCCTTTTTTTGCACAATCTGATACGGTATAATAAGGCTCATCCAAAAATACCAGCCCGTCCTTGCTTAATTCCGAGCAGCCCTCTTTATGATAAACGTAATACCAGCTTTTCTGTTCCAGATAGTAAACTATATCTTTTTTGATATTGGATCCGGCTATTGCAAAACGATTATATGTATCTGTTGATCCGTCCCCATATGGATACCCCTGAAAAAGGACAACTATACTCGGATTATCTATAGATCGTACCCATTCAGAATCGTCCACTACCGGCAACGCGAAATTATAAGTAATATTCAATTGTTGAGCTATCTTATTGTGTTTATTACAGTAGTAAGATAACGATTTTTCTATGCAGTTTATAATTGTACCTTTTCGGATTAAGTAAAAGTCCTCATCCTTCAGAAGAAAACTGCCTGGCCTTTTTACTCTGAAGGCAGCATATTCTTCTGCTGTGGAAAGTTCATGATAATCCAACGTAAATACTGTTTGCTCTTTCGTTGTGTCGAGAAGATTTTTTTTATCATAAATGGTAAGCTTATCTGTTAGCGTAAAGCTATATATAAAATCATCATCCTCATAATAATAGGGGAATTTTTCTGACCACCTTTTATTGGTATACATATAGTTATCGCTGCCTTTAAGTTCTTCACTAAAATAGATATAGTATCCGTCTTCATAAGTGACCGCTATTACCGGCACGTAGTTGTTTAAAAGTCCTTGTTTTTCTGGATTATCTGTTATACCCATCGATGCATATAAGGAATTAAAAAAATCAACCATTGCTCGCTGCCTGTTTACTATTAAATTATCCCCATTGATCTCAACCAGGTTAACTGCAGCATCGTCGATTGCCTGTATAAAGTATTGATCTAGCTTTTCTTTTTCCTTTGAAACGGCTATAAAATTATTAGTCCTAATATCTGTTATCACAAACAAGGAAATTGCCATAATTATGAATATGATTGTAAAATGATATAGTTTCATGATCTTTTCGCCTCTCGTTTATCTATTTACTTCGTCTCTGATGGTACCACCGCATTCTACGTGTATATTTATATCTGGTGCTCCATGAATAAATGGAGCTAAAAGTCTTGTACCTAACGTTTTTGTCCTATTAGATACTGTTAAGGAGAAGTAATCTCCTGTTTTAAAATAATAGGCGCCAGATCCATAAATTGCATTAAGAATTTCATCGGAATATGTCATTGCATAATACTTCATAATATTACCTGTAAAAACAGGTATACGTGCAGCGCAGTATGGGCAACCAGGATCACTGTCATCCGGATAAAGTTCATAATATCTACCGCAAATCGGGCACTTAATAATATTTCTTTTTG
>JAQZBA010000384.1 GCA_029239365.1 Herbinix sp.
AAAAGAAAAAAAGCAATTAATCTACAATGTATATTTTTAAGTTTTTGTGTTATCCTTTCTTCGTTAATCGGAATTTTTTATTCGAATGGTGGAGCGAGTTTTGAAGTAACTAATATGTATGGTAATACTGTACAAATGTATGGTGACGGAATATATGCATATAATTCGGTACTTAATGTGGCTAATTATCTCGGAACTAATGTAACTCAAATAATTGGAGCAATGTTGTTAATAATTCTTACCTTATGGAAAAAAAGACCACTATGGGCTGAAATACTACGAACTACTGAAATAGTCAGCATCCTATATGCATCAATGATTACAGTTTTTGGGATCTCAATGAACCAGTTATACTTATTGTATGTAGTAAGCTTTGGATTAGGTCTGTTAACTGCTTTTATGTCAGTTAAGGAAATATTTGAAATGATAATAGTTCCCGAGAAATTAATTGATAAGAGGCTAAGAGGAACGGGAATCTTTTTAATAGCAGCAGGAGTATTAACTGCACTCGTATGGATTTCTAGTATACTTCCAGTAATCTTTAATGGCGACTTTGGTACACTTCTGGGTATACAGACGAACGAAGCGACCTACGGAATAGACTTAAGTATCGTTTGTCCATTATTCATTTACAGTGGTATTAGTATACTTAGAAATAAAGCAATTGGTTATAAACTAGCACCGATTTTATTGAATATGCTTGTTGGAGTTGCTCTATTGGTAACTGTACAAAGGGTATATTGCTTAAAACTGGGAATAGAAATTCCTATTCAGGTACTGGTAACCTTTATTGTGTCCTTTATTATTCTTGGTATATTGGCACTGTACTTTTTAATAAAGCTATTAATACAATTGAAGAAAGCCTAAGCGGGAATTTCTGAATTAAGTTAAATGTCGATGTTTTATGTCACTATATAATTATGTGATTATTTAAGACAAAATCTCCAGCTGATTTCTGAAGATCATCTATAGATTTGATAGATTTGTGAAAATCCCTGAAAGAATTATTTACTCTGCGAGTAATAATATTACATTTTAATTTTATGAAAATACATTTATATTTTTAGAAAATTCTTATTGCATTTATTATACATTAGTACTATAATAACTCAAAAGATAAAAGTTGTCAGATAATTAATAGTTCAGAATCTATTGTTTAGTTCATTTAATTATTATTTTAGATGGAAACGAAAGGGTTTCAACAATTATCAATTCTTACTTTATTGAGTAATTATTGATAAGGGCTGAAGCCCTTTTTCATTACAACTTAATAAGTTTTGCTATCTAATTTCATAACATATGAATTTTTAGATGAAACGAAAGGGTTTCAACAATTATCAATGCTTACCTTAAGCAGTAAGTATTGATAAGGGCTGAAGCCCTTTTGCATTACAAAATTTAAAGGAGGTAGAGATTTATGAAAAAGAGGTTATTATCTTTCGTACTCGTAACCGCAATACTTGGGACTTTTCTAACCGGATGCGGGAGTACAAAAACATCAGAAACATCAGATACCCCAACGACTGCTGTTGATTCTGAAACGAATACTGCGGCAGCAACAGGTGAAGAAGACAATATAGTACGTATCGGTGTTGTTTGTACCCTTACAGGCGGCAGCGCAATTTATGGTGAAGGCGCTCAGAATGCGATCACTATGGCAGCAGAAGAGATTAATGCAAGCGACAGCAAAATTAAAGTTGAAATTGTAAACGGGGGTAAGGTTGTAGATGATGCTTCAGATTCCAAACAGGCTGTGAATGCTTATAATAGTTTAGAGCCTGAATCACCGGAAGCAGTTGTCGGTGCCTTCTTCTCATCGGTTACGCTTCCTATGGCTGAGCTTGCAAATGAGCAGGGTATGTTATTACTTGCCGCAGGTGCTACGAATAAAAAAGTAACGGAAGTTGGATCTACTATTTTTAGAGATTGTTTCATAGATCCTTACCAGGGTAAGATGGCAGCACTATTTGCTAAAGAGCAAGGAGCTACAAAAGCAGCGATTATCTATGCAAAGGATGATGACTATTCCAATGGTCTTAAGGATGCATTTGTTGAAAATGCAGAAGTAAATGGTATTGATATCGTATATACTGGAGAATGTACAACGAAAGATACAGACTTTACGGCTCAGGCATCACAAGCAGTTGCATCGGGAGCAGATTTCTTATTCTATCCTTGTTTCCTTGATACAGTTCCTTTGCTTGTGCAGCAGGTTAGAGATGCCGGATACGAAGGTGTCATCATGGGTGGTGATGGCTGGGATGGTTCAGATACAACCGGTTTGGAATCCTATTTTGAAAATTGTTATTTTACAAATCATTATTCCTCTGAAGATACCGCACCAGCTGTTCAGGCGTTCGTTACGAAATATACTGAAAATTATGGTACAGACAGCTTGAATGCATGCGCAGCACTTTACTATGATGCTATTTATATGTTGGTAGAGGCGGCTAAAAATGGCGGCGGTACTGATTCAGCTTCTTTGGTGAAAGGTATGACGGGTATGACTTTTACCGGAGTTGGTGGGACCTTTACCATGGATGAAAGCCGTAATGCTGTAAAGAGTGTAGTAATTAATACATATGAAGAGGGTAAGGTTAAGTGGTTAAAAACTTTGGAGCCTTAAATCTATACTTTTTAAATATTGTAATAAAGTAAATTTCTACGACACAGAACATTATTCTGTGTCGTATGATATTTGCGCATAAGAAAAGTTGCGAAACATAGGCTTCTTAATATATTCGGAAAGATAGGTGTTGGCATGTCGTTATTTATTCAGAGTTTAGTAAATGGCTTAAATCAAGGCGCAATCTACGCATTGATTGCCTTGGGTTATACTATGGTTTATGGTATTATCCGTATGATTAACTTTGCACATGGTGACTTTATAATGGTTGGAAGTTACACATTGTTTTATACGATACCATTAATGATTAATGCCGGTATGCCGCCATGGATGGCTGTATTTGTGGCAGTTGGGATTTGCACGATTGTTGGCATCACGGTTGAGGTGGTTGCTTATAGGCCGGTACGTAAAGCAGGTTCCATGACAGCATTAATTACTGCCCTTGCAATGAGTCTCTTCTTGGAAAATTTAGCAATGGTGCTCTTTGGAGCAAATCCTAAATCAGTAACCGCAATTTTTAAGCTTCCTGCAATTGATCTTATTGGAGCAAGGCTGCAATTAAAGTATTTACTTACCCTGGGTATAGGTCTGGTTATCATGATTGCACTTCAATTATTTGTTAAGCATACAAAATTAGGCAAGGCCATGAGAGCTGTCCCACAAGATAAGCAGGCTGCCACCTTGATGGGGATCAAAGTAAATAATATTATAACTATCACCTTTGGTATCGGTTCAGCACTTGCGGCAGTGGCAGCACTGATGTATTGCAGTACCTATCCCAGAGCAACAACGGATATGGGGAGTATGATGGGACTAAAGGCATTTATTGCAGCTGTTCTTGGTGGTATCGGCAGTATTCCGGGTGCTATGATCGGCGGCTTGCTTGTCGGTTTAGTTGAGATACTGGTTAAGGTATATGTGGCACCGGGTTGGTATGAAGCGATTACCTATAGTCTTTTAATTATCGTTTTAATTGTAAAACCCTCGGGTATCCTTGGTAAAAATATTGGCGAGAAGGTGTAGGTGCATAAAATGAATAAAATAA
>JAQZBA010000385.1 GCA_029239365.1 Herbinix sp.
CCGGGCCCTAAAGGATAGAAAATGTAAGATTGGCACAGGAATTGAACTATCTTTCTTGGGAGTGATTGCCCTATTGCAAGAGGATACACAGAAGATTGCAGGTGAGATTGCTGAGATGAAGGAATACCTTAAGAGTAAGAAGGGTTTTGGAAGCTGGTCAATCACTAATATAGAGCGTACTATGTTCGCTGTGGCAGTTGTATGTGATGATTATCTGACCGATGCGAAGAGAGGCACCCTAGAATATACTCTGGCTAATAATATTACAGGAATTCTGATTGCACAGCAGATGGCAGTGATGGCAGCGACATCAGGTGCAGCCGCAGCTGCGGCAGCATCTAATTAGGTGATCCTTGATTAGGATGTTAGATGATGAAAGAGGTTAAATGCTTGTGTATCTACCATAATAAGCTTATTATATAGATAGTTAACCATGAATTAATTATCAGCTTAAAGACAATTTTTAATTGTAACTGAGAGCTAATTGAGATCTTATAGAAAGTCCGCGGATTTATCACGAATACTGTGGGTAAGAATAGAAAGGTTGGGAACTATGTACATTTTAGTAGGGTTAGGTAACCCAACAGCGAAGTATCAGGCAACAAGACATAATATCGGATGGGATGCGATCACAAGAATATCGGACGAATACCGGATACCCATGGATAATAAGAGACATAAAGCCATCTGCGGTAAAGGTCATATCGATGGGCAGAAGGTAATCCTAGCTCAACCTATGACTTACATGAACCTAAGTGGTGAAAGTGTACGTGAGCTGGTGGATTTTTATAAGGTTACCCCGGAGGAGGTTATTGTCATTTATGATGATATCAGCCTTGAGGTAGGTCAGCTTCGTATCCGTAAGAAGGGCAGTGCCGGTGGACATAATGGGATCAAAAGCATCATCAGCCACCTGGGTACCGATGAATTCCCAAGAATTAAAGTTGGTGTCGGTGACAAACCGAAGGACTGGGACCTGGCCGATTATGTTCTTTCCCGCTTTGCGAAGGAAGAGAACGAAGTCATCCGAGGAGCTCTGAAGGACACCATGGATGCCTGTAAAATGATTGTAAACGGTGAAATCGATGCGGCTATGAATCAGTATAATCGAAAAAAATAGGAATAATGACAATTTTTAAGTTGATAAAAACTAGATATCATGTACTCTTGGTTATGATATAATGAAAGCGTAGTGAGCAAGAATATGCTTTTCATTCATGATTAATAGAAGAGTAGTGAGCATGCTTGTAATATGCGATCGTAGAAAGAGATAATGAATAAGCTCTATATTCATAATATAATAGAGTCAACGGACTTTTGGCACCTGTTCAAAAGTTTATTAGGAGGATATATACTTGAAAACCTTTACCATGCCCCTGATGGAGCTGAAAGAATTCATTGAAATTAGGGATAATATAAGAATGAAATCTCTGCCGGTACAAGTTACCGGCTGTATTGATTCACAAAAATGCCACTTGATACAGGGACTCGGAGAGGGCTTTCGTTATCGTGTCATCGTAACCTATAATGACCTAAAGGCGAAGGAAATCTATGAGGACTACCGCCTCTATGACAAGGAGGTTCTGCTGTATCCGGCGAAGGATATTATCTTCTATAGTGCGGATATTCATGGAAATGCCATCGTAAGAGATCGTCTTAAGGTGCTTCGCAGACTGATCGAGAAGAAGGAAGCAACGATCATTCTCACACTTGACGGTGGAATGGACCGTCTACTTCCGCTACAGATGGTGAAGGAACGTATCCTGACGGTGAATACAGCCTCAACCCTTAAGCTCACTCAATTCAGCGAGGATTTGATACACCTAGGTTATGAGCGACAGGCTCAGGTGGAGTCTCCCGGAGACTTTGCTGTGCGTGGCGGTATCGTCGATATCTTCCCACTGACAGAGGATGCTCCGTATCGTATCGAGCTATGGGGAGATGAGATTGATTCTATCCGTACCTTTGATGTCAGCAGCCAGCGTTCCATTGAACAGGTGGAGGAACTGGTCATCTATCCGGCAGCCGAGATCATTCCGGATGAGGCTAGACTTAGAGCGGGCATTAAGAAACTGGATGCAGAGGAGAAGCAATATAATAAAGCCTTAAGAGATCAGTTTAAGACGGAGGAAGCCGCAAGAATTCACCAGATTGTGCAGGAATTTAAGGATAATCTAGAATCCTATCAGGGCTCCGTAGTCTTAGAAAGTTATATTAATTATTTCTTTGAACAGACCATGAGCTTCTTCCAGTACTTCGATAACGAGGATACCATCTTCTTCCTAGATGGAAGGGTTATATCCTTCCCGGACAGACGGATGTTATCTATGGTTACAAGGAAGCGATGGGTATGCTGGCGAATCGGAATTCCATTCTGGTCAGTACCATGGAGGTTAAGAATAATTTCTATGCTCCGAGGCACAAATATGATTTTACTGTTCAGACAGTAGCTTCTTATCATAATAATTTTGAGGTTCTGATTAAGGACCTGGAGCGATGGAAGAAGAATAAATACAGGGTAATCCTCCTCTCCGGCTCCCGTACGAGAGCCATGCGGCTTAGTGAGGATCTTAGGGAATTCAATCTCAGCGCTTTCTATAGCGAAGATATGGACCGGGTTCTGCAGAGCGGGGAGATCATGGTTGCCTATGGAAATCTTCGAAGGGGCTTTGAGTATCCGCTGATTAAGCTGGTTATCATCTCGGAGAGTGATATCTTCGGCACGGAGAAGAAGAAAAAGAGGAAGAAGTCCTCCTATGAGGGAAATAAGATTCAAAGCTTTACCGAACTGTCTCCGGGCGATTATGTTGTACATGAGAACCATGGTCTCGGTGTTTATAAAGGAATAGAGAAGATTGAAGTAGATAAGATCACGAAGGATTATATCAAGATAGAATATGGCGGTGGTGGCGTGTTGTATATCCTTGCAACAGGCCTTGATGTGATTCAAAGATATTCCGGCTCGGAAGGACGCAAGCCGAAGCTTAATAAGTTGAATTCCATCGAATGGAAGAATACGAAGGCAAAGGTTCGCGGTGCAGTGCACGAGGTTGCCAAGGAACTGGTGGAACTGTATGCACAGAGACAGGAGAAGATCGGCTTCGAGTTCGGTGAGGATACGGTATGGCAGAAGGAATTTGAAGAAGCCTTTCCTTATGATGAGACCGATGACCAGCTGGTTGCCATTGAAGCAACGAAGAAGGATATGGAAAGCAAGCGTATCATGGACCGCCTCATCTGTGGTGATGTTGGATATGGTAAGACGGAGATTGCAATCCGTGCAGCATTTAAGGCAGTATCCTATGGTAAGCAGGTAGTTGTCCTGGTTCCCACGACGATTCTAGCCCAGCAGCACTATAATACCTTGGTGCAGCGTATGATGGATTTCCCGGTCAGTATCGATGTAATGTCACGTTTTCGAAGTTCCGCAGAGCAGAAGAAGACCTTGGAACGTCTTAAGAAGGGAAGCCTGGATATCGTAGTCGGAACTCATCGGGTATTGTCTTCCGATGTTAAGTTTAAGAATCTAGGGCTCCTAGTTGTAGATGAGGAGCAACGTTTTGGAGTTACGCATAAGGAGAAGATTAAGCAGATGAAGAAGGACGTGGATGTCCTGACGCTGACCGCGACACCGATTCCCAGAACTCTTCATATGAGTCTTGTGGGTATCAGGGATATGAGTGTACTGGACGAACCGCCGGTAGACCGTCTGCCGATTCAGACCTATGTGCTGGAACATAATGATGAGATTATTCGTGAGGCCATCAGCAGAGAGCTTGCCAGAGATGGGCAGGTATACTATGTCTATAACCGGGTCAATGGTATCGATGAAGTAGCGAATAATGTTGCTCGGTTGTGTCCCGAAGCCAATGTAGCCTTTGCTCATGGGCAGATGAATGAACATACCTTGGAGAAGATTATGTTTGATTTTATCTCCGGTGAGATCGATGTTCTTATCTCAACTACGATTATTGAGACAGGACTTGATATATCGAATGTTAATACAATGATTATAGATGATGCAGACCGACTTGGCCTCTCCCAGCTCTACCAGCTGCGTGGACGCGTAGGAAGGTCCAATCGTACTGCCTATGCATTTTTAATGTACCGCAGAGATAAGATGCTGAAGGAAATTGCAGAGAAGAGACTTCATGCAATCAAGGAATTCACGGAATTGGGGTCGGGCTTTAAGATCGCCATGCGTGACCTGGAGATCCGTGGTGCCGGCAACCTCCTCGGAGCAGAGCAGAGCGGGCATATGGAATCAGTCGGCTATGATTTGTACTGTAAGATGCTCAACGAAGCAGTCAAATCCATGAAGGGTGGCGAGACTACCCAGGAAGAAACCTACGAAACCACAGTGGACATGGATATGGATGCCTATATTCCGGCAACCTATATTAAGAATGAGGTTCAGAAGCTGGATATCTATAAGAGAATTGCCGGAATTGAAAATGAAGAGGAAATGATGGATATGCAGGAGGAGCTAACCGATCGCTTCGGAGATATGCCGACTGCAGTAAATAATCTGCTGAATATCGCTCTTGTGAAAGCAATCTGCCATGGATTATATATTGTACAGTTAATCCATAAGGATAATGAGGTTAAATTGATCATGTACCCGAAAGCAAAGCTTGCGGTTGAAAAGATCCCTGAGCTTATGTTAAAATATCAGAACAATTTGAAATTAATGCCGCAGGCGAATCCTTACTTTGTCTACCGATTGCCGAGCAATCCCAAGGGTAGATTAGAGTCGATCGCTATCTTTGAACAATTATATAAGATGTTAGGGGATTTTAAAATATTACTACAGCATTGATGGCCGGAACACAAGGGCTAAAATCCACTGCTTTGAAAGGGGAACGAACGATGAAGAAAAGTCGTAAACTAGTGATCACAATATCCGTACTACTCCTGCTGATGCTATTGTCAGCCTGCAGAGTGGGGGAAGAGAGATATGAATTAACGAGTTATATAGGTAAATCAGTCTCAACCTTTGAGAAGAGGTCCGGAACCGAGCTTGAGGAGCAAGGAACAGGCGTATATCTGATGAAGAATGTGGTTCAAATTATGGCGCCGGATAAGGAGGTTAATGCTATTACCCTTTTGAGTGGTGCCGGTGAATATAAGGTTGTAGGTGTTGGTATTGGCATGACGAAATCAGAGGTGGATACGATACTAGCGGAAAGCTTCGGAAAAGAGATAGCCAAGACCATCGATTCAGAGAAGAATGTGGTAACCTATACTTATCTGAAAAGTGAGAAAGAGCTCTATATCTCCTATGACGTGGAGAAAGAGACAGTAACCGAACTCTCCTACTATATCGTTGATACCAAGGAGCAGGAGAACCCTGAAGCTGCCGAACAAGCTAATGCCGGTGAACTTATGGCGATGATTGGGGATATCCGTATCTATTATAATGAAGCCATGGTATATCTAAAATCAGCTCAGGGAAATTACGAGTCAAACTATGGCAACACAGTCTGGTCGGCAGATATTCTGGGAAATGGTGAAACCTTCGGAATGATGATCAAAGAGGAGGTAATAAACCAGATTACCGAGCTGAAAATTATCGGTGCAGAAGCAGCAAAGCTGGAGATTACGCTGACTGAAGAGGAACTCGCTGATGCGAATGCATATGCGAAGGAGCATTTTGAAGGACTTACTTCAGAGGATATCAGTAAATATCTGATTACCGAGGAGCTACTTCGTCAGGTATATGCTGACAATCTTCTCGCAGAGAAGACCTTTGAGAATTTAACTATTAACGTGGATACTGAGGTGACGGACCTGGAATCAAAGCAGGTTACAATCCAGCAAATACTGATCAGCAGCGTTGATTATGATGCGGAAGGCAAGCCGATAGAGCTGAGTACTGAAGAAAAATCGGAAGCTT
>JAQZBA010000386.1 GCA_029239365.1 Herbinix sp.
TCTAGTATAAATGACCTGGAGGTATCCTATGGATAAGGCAATCCGTCAAAATACAAAGATGTTTGCAGTGCTGAAAGGACTTCTTTTTTCCTATATTATTACAGCATTTATACTGTTGCTGTTATCCTTCCTTATGTTGAAGCTTGACCTATCAAGCGCAATCATCAGTGGAGGTATTATCTTTGCCTATATAATCTCCACCTTTGTTGGAGGCTTCTTTGTAGGGAAGAAAGCGGAACAAAAAAAGTTTGTTTGGGGATTAATCATGGGAGTATTTTATTTTATCATACTTATGGTGGTTTCCATAGCTATGAATCGGGCTGAGCCCTTACCCCTTGGCAATCTTCTTACTGCCTTCCTTATCTGCAGTATGAGCGGCATGATTGGTGGCATGATCAGCTAAAGGCATGATGGGCTGTCGTTGTAATCATAGTGGTGTAAGAGATTACTGCTGCGGTTAATTGATAGGGATGAAGGAAGGGCTCTGGCGACCCTTCTTTCATCCCTATCAATAATAAACAGCTTCTGTATATTCGGTAGGGAAGAGCATTCGGTCGATTAGAGGTTGTAGGATGAAAGGAAGACTGTAGTAAACGATTATTGTTACTTGGTTGGTATCAGTTATCAGTGGCAGAGTGGTATGTATTAGAAAAAAGATTGATATTTGATTTTGAATTGATTATACTATAGTTGGATTTGTGGGCGGAGAAAGCTCTTGTCAGCATGGTTCCGACGCATTATGTTAGAAAGGTATGGGGAAGATATGAAGCGTATTATGATTACTGGAGCATCCGGTCAGTTAGGACATGCTCTCTATCGATTGCTAAAAGGGCAAAACCAGTATGAACTGCTATGGACGGATGCAGTTGCAAATGAGGATGGAGCTGTTCACGCTCTAGACATTACAGATGATGCAGCAGTAAAAGTATACATAGAAAAGAATATGCCTGAGATTATCATTAACTGTGCAGCCTATACAGCCGTTGACCAATGTGAAAGCCAGGAGGATAAGGCATATCAGATTAATGCTCTCGGACCTAAGAATTTGGCAATTGCAGCAGAAAGTACCAATGCAAAGCTGATCCATGTATCTACGGATTATGTATTTGACGGAAAAACCTTTGAACCATATGTGGAATATTCACCAACTAGCCCAATCAGTGCTTATGGTCGGACAAAACAGGCAGGTGATGTATTCGTCCGTGCAAATTGTAGTAAATTCTTTATTCTAAGAACTGCTTGGGTGTACGGAGAAGGCAAAAATTTTGTGAAGACGATGCTTCGGCTGGCACAAACGAATAACAAGGTACGTGTGGTTGCCGATCAATACGGAACTCCAACCAGTGCGCTTGAGTTAGCAAGAGCTATTATTTTCTTGATGGAGACCGACAGCTATGGTATTTATCATGCTACCTGTGAGGGAAGCACTACTTGGTATGAGTTCGCCAAAACGATTTTTCAGACCGAAGGTATTGATATAGTAGTAGAACCAATCACGACCAGTGATTATCCTACTCCGGCAAAACGACCGATGTATTCAATTCTGGACAACAAAGCGTTCAGAGAACGTCATAACTATTATATGAAAGACTGGAAAGAAGCCTTCGAGGAATTCATGCTTCAAGAACATCAAGCCGGTAGGATTTCTTAAATACAACATTGAGTTCTTATCGCAATTAAAGAAATGATATAGATAAATTATGATTAATTAATTTGTTTTATTGTTATATTAAAAGTGTGACTACCTAATGTTATTAAGAGATGTATCGCGTATAACAAGGAGTAACTACCGGGAAAGATATAGTAGAATTACTAAAATAAATAGGCATCCGTAAAATTTTACGGTTTGAAAGGTAAGAGGTGTGTTTTATGAGATATGAAGAATTTACAATAGAAGGACGTAATGCGGTTATGGAGGCATTTCGTGCAGGTAAGACGATTGACCGGTTATTTGTCCTCGATGGTTGTCAGGATGGACCGGTTAAATCCATCATAAGAGAAGCGAAGAAGACAGATGCTATTATCACCTTTGTGAAGAAGGAACGTCTGGACCAGCTATCCTCCACAGAGAAGCATCAGGGTGTGATCGCTTATGCAGCAGCTTATGAGTATGCAGAGGTTGAGGACATTCTGAAGGCAGCAGAAGAGAAGGGTGAGCCTCCATTTATCGTGATCTTGGATAATATCGAAGACCCTCATAATCTTGGTGCGATTATCCGTACCGCCCATCAGGCAGGGGCTCATGGTGTTATTATTCCGAAGCGTCGTGCTGTAGGCTTAACGGCAACCGTTGCGAAGACTTCAGCAGGTGCGATTAATTATCTCCCGGTAGCTAAGGTGACTAATCTATCGACTACGATTGAGGAGTTGAAGGAGAAAGGCCTCTGGTTTGCATGTGCTGATATGGAGGGAGAGTTAATGTACCGTGTGAACCTGAAGGGACCCATTGGTCTTGTCATTGGCAGCGAGGGTGAAGGGGTAAGCAGACTCGTGAAGGAGAAATGCGATTATACTGCGAAGATACCTATGTTCGGTAAAGTAGATTCTTTGAATGCTTCCGTAGCAATGGGAGTAATGGCATACGAGATAGTAAGACAAAGAATGAGCTAGTAAAGTGCAGGAGGTTACCTATCGTGGGTGCTGTAGTAAAATATGACTTGCTTTCGGACGAAGAGATTCTAGACCGTATCAGGAATGGGGATCAGCCGGCCATAGACTATCTGATGGAGAAGTACAAATACCTTGTTCGTAGTAAGGCAAAGGCATTATTCTTAATCGGTGGTGATAAGGACGATCTGATCCAGGAGGGCATGATCGGGTTATATAAGGCGATCAGGGATTATCAAACAGATAAGGATAATTCCTTCTTTAACTTTGCCGATCTATGCGTATCAAGGCAGATATATAGTGCCATCAAAGCCTCCAATCGTAAGAAGAACATACCTCTTAATACCTACATATCTCTCTATACCCCTGCTTATGGGGAAAATGGTGATGCAGAAGAAAAGGAAACTCTAGTTGACATAATATACCAAAAAAATGTATCAAATCCTGAAGAATTAGTTATTGACAAAGAGAATACCAGTATGATAGAATATGAACTTGTAAGGCGTTTGAGCGACCTGGAGAAAAAAGTTTTAGGCCTATATATGCAGGATTTGAAATATACACAGATTGCAGAAGTTCTTAATAAAGAACCTAAGACAATCGATAACGCATTGACTAGAATTAAGACAAAATTAAATCAATTACTCAAGGAAATATAGTTCAAGCCTACCCATGCTGTTGTAGCTCAGCTGGTAGAGCACCTCATTGGTAATGAGGAGGTCAGCAGTTCAAGTCTGCCCAACAGCTTAAAGAAAATCAAGGGTTGTAGCGATTTTAAACAAGTCGCTATGGCCCTTTTTCTATGAACAAATGTCTCGTAACATATATTCTTACATGGTTCTATTTATTCCTCTTTATAATCCTGGCAAATGCTGCAATACGAACATAGATTACAATGATTTGCAATTATCCACAATAACAAAATTAATTAATAAAGTTCCACTGCACCATTCTGATGCAGTGGGTAATAATGAAGTAATATAGATTTTTAGCAGTCTTCACCAATTGGATTATCAATTAATGTCGCAACTCTAAATTCGTGTACATGGCCG
>JAQZBA010000028.1 GCA_029239365.1 Herbinix sp.
AAGGACATATAACCTGTCCAATGCAAGAAATGCCTTGGAGCAAGCTGTACGGGGCTGTGAAGGACAAGTTCGGAACATCATGGCAGTTTCAATTGATATAATTTACTGTTCAGAATATGTTTTGACTGGAAAAAGAAATTGCGAGAAGGATAATGACCATATTTTGATCTAAATAGCTTGAGGAAAGTCCTAATTCTGGACTTTCCTCATTTTTCTTATGCAATCAGTGATTTCCTAAAGAGTAATACACTAGGTAATACGTTCACCCTCCACTAGGTGGGTTAAGGGTACCTCCTGGCTGTTTGCAGGTTGATTTAAGAAATGTATACTAGCAGTATTTTTCGAGGTATTGACTTCCTCAATGTAAACCTGACGTTCCTCGTAAGTTACATTAGCCATCACGGGAGAGTCAGCAATTTCTAAAGCTCGTCTTTCATTCATAATAATAATCTCCTTATCATTTAATACCTTATTAGTTTTTGCGCAGTGCAGTTGAAATATGCAAAGAAATAGTGGCTTTACCAAATGGTTAGATCAATAACATATCAGAAAAAATTTAACAAAATAACAAAAATTATGATATGATTAGTTTATTACCAATATTAACCTACTAAGTTATGTTAACTCGTTACAACCGACCTGCTTCTAAATACAGATTATTATACTTTATCAAATTTACAGGAGAGTATGAAGGAAAAACACTCTCACATGCAAGGATTCATTCTCAGAACTTGGAGGCAAATTATGTATAAGGTTTTTTTAGTAGAAGATGAAATTGTAATACGAGAAGGTATTAAGAACAATATTCACTGGGAAGAAGAGGGATTCAAAATTGTCGGTGATGAAAGTGACGGTGAATTAGCTTATCCGTTGATTATAAGAGAACAGCCAGACATTCTGATTACCGATATAAAAATGCCGTTCATGGACGGTCTTGAGTTAAGCAAATTATTAAAAAAAGAGATACCACAGCTTAAAATCATAATTATAAGTGGATATAGCGATTTTGGATATGCACAACAAGCGATTGATATTGGCGTCAACGAATATCTGCTTAAACCGGTAACATCGGTTAAGCTGGTGGCTGCAGTTAAAAATGCAGCGGTAGCAATTGAAAAGGAACGGAAGGAAAAGCAAATACTGGAACAGTATCAGCTTTTGGTTTATCAGAAACAAGGCGAAAAAAGAAAGGATTTCTTTAATGCTTTGGTCAGCGGGAAATTATCTCTTTCACAGATTATTGAGCAGGAAGAGGAACTTGGAATCAATATGGTTGCAAGTGTTTTTTGCGTTTTGCTGTTTCAATTCAAGGTACAAGAGGATATGTACGAATATTCGAATGAAATTGTACAATGTGAAGCAAGAATGACAGAAGCGCTAAAGAGATTTTCTGATATAAAGGTATTCGAACGTGGTATGGATGGCTGGGCTTTTATCCTACTGGGCGATAATGAATTGCAGATTAATGCATTAACCCAGGAACTGTGTAATCTATTAATTCGTATCTGTGATAACAAGGCACAATATTTTGGTGGGATTGGTCGGTGTGTTCATCGCATCCGTGACTTACATCAGTCCTATCTCGATGCTAACAGTGCTTTTTCACTGCGTTATTTTGAAAGTAGGGATCAGTTCTTATCTTTTAACGATGTACGTAAGATTAAGGCGCAGATAGGAAACCGAATTAATGTCAGAGAGTTGAATCTTGAGAAGCTTGACCGAAATCTATTGGAAGATTTCTTGAAGAGGGGTACCATACATGATGTAGATGAATTTGTAGATAGCTATTTTGAAGGCTTCGGTTCTAATGCTATGAATTCAGCCTTGTTTCGGCATTATATCATAATGGATGGATATTCTGCGATCATGAAATTCCTTAAAGATCTTAATTATCCAAAGGAAAAGATAGACAATAGTCTTAAGAGCATGAATGGTGTCACCGATCAGCTTTCCAGCTTGGAGGATTGCGGTGAATTCTATAAATCAATACTGAAGGAAGCAATTGAACTTCGTAATAAGAACAGTCAGAAGCGATATGCCGGTCTGATCGAACAGGCAAAAGAATATATGCATCTCAAATTTGCAAAGAGTGATCTTACGCTGGATAAGGTTGCATCTACGGTTAATGTCAGCCCCAATTATTTCAGTTCACTATTCAATCAGCAAACCGGAATGACCTTTATCGAATATCTAACGGATATCCGTATGGAGAAAGCGAAAGATTATTTAAGGTGTTCGGGCAAAAAGATAACGGAGATTGGATTTTTAGTAGGATATCAGGATTCCCATTATTTCAGTTACATATTTAAAAAGACACAGAATTGTACACCGTCGGAATATAGGCTACAGGGTAAAGGTGAAGAATGACAAACTATAATAATGGGAAACCAATCAAATACCCTTTAAGGCTGAAGCTCTTCCTAGTAGCCGCTGTCATCATCATACCGATGATTATTCTCTCGGTTTACCAGATTGCAGCACTGCATAATTATAGTACGGCATATGATACGATTGTACGAAGAATTACTTCAGCGAATAATTATAACCTCAATTTTAAAGAGGAAATGGACGAAAGCATGTACAAGCTTGTTGTTGAAGCAGAAACATTTGAGTCCATATATGAAAATAATGATTTAAAAGATCCGTATGAGCTGATCGAAGCAGCAAGAGATAATTTCACTAAGCTACAGGAGATAACCTCGAGCAGAGAAAGTCTTGATTGGATTAAACGTATTTTGCTTAATCTTGACACCCTGAAGGATAGAATCAATGAAATACGTGATAATTTGAAGCAGACAGGCCATTATGAAGAGAATATTGAAATGCTGGAATCTGATATTTATATTCTGACAGAACTGTTTCAGGAAGAAATCCAGTATTATATTTATTATGAAACCAAGAATTTTGAAGCGATAAGACAGAGACTTAATGAGCAGGTAACGAATGTAATCGTGACAATGATAGTGGCATTATCTTCTATTATTATAGCATCCGTTTTAGTTAATATCCATGTAACAGACAGTATTACAAAACCCATCAGGATGTTATGCGATAAGACTGCAATGGTGGCACAGGGAGATTTTACAACGAGGACAACCTGCGAAAATCATGATGAATTATCAATATTATCCGACAGCTTTAACGATATGGCTTTCAAACTGGAACAGCAGGTGAAAAGCATCAGACTGGAACAGGAAAACTTAAGGTATATGGAATCAAAACTCTTACAAACACAGATTAATCCACATTTTCTATATAATACATTAGACACAATTATCTGGCTGATCGAAGGAGATAAGAATAGAGAAGCAATCGATATGGTTGTATCCCTTTCTGAGTTTTTCAGGATAGTTGTGAGTAAAGGAAAAGATTTCATTACGATTCGTGAAGAGGAGATGCATATCAAAAGCTATCTGCAGATACAACAGTCCAGATATAAAGATATTCTGGATTATGAGATTGCTATCCCGGAAGAACTGTATGGATATCAGATTCTTAAGCTGACGATGCAGCCACTGATTGAAAATTCATTATATCATGGTATTAAAATGTTAAGAGCAAGAGGGAAGATAACAATAACAGGTGAATTAATAGACGAGGTCATCTGCTTCCATGTGATTGATAACGGAATAGGAATGAATGAAGCGGAGTTAAATGCGTTACGAATAGAAGTTGAAATGCCGGGAAGCGAGCAGAGCACCGGTTTTGGTCTTGCAAATGTCAATAAACGAATTAAACTAAACTATGGTAATACGTATGGACTGGATATTCAAAGCAAAAAAGGAGAAGGCACAGATATCATGATCAAAATTCCGGCAAGACTGGTAGAGACTGAACGAATTGAGGTAGGATATGAATAAAAAAATTAAAATCATAGTATGGATTTTCTTTGTTGGGTTGATAGCGCTTGCCAGTTGCAGTCTGAGGCCACCCACAAACCTTCAAAATAGTGAACCTGAAAATACAGAGGATATTGATTCTGATTTGATTGTTGTTGGTTTCTCCCAGCTCGGTTCTGAATCAGACTGGCGTACAGCTAATACGAAATCGATCCAGAATGCTCTTACCAGAGAAAATGGATTCTCGTTGATTTTTTCAAATGGTAGACAGAGTCAGGAAAATCAGATTAAGGATGTAAGGAGTTTTATTTTTCAGGAGGTAGATTATATCTTAATAGCCCCGGTAACGGAAACCGGATGGGATACGGTGCTTACGGAAGCAAGGGAAGCGGGTATTCCGGTTATCATTGTAGATCGTATGATTGATACAGAAGATGAAAGTCTATATGTCGCATGTGTGGGAACAGATAAATATGCAGAAGGCGAGAAGGCCGGACTGTGGCTGGAACAATATCTGGAGGAACAAAAAGAAAAGGATCATGCTTCACAAGAAAAGGAATCTTTATCGGATGAAAAAGTAACGCAGGAAAATGAACAAAATACGGATATTATAAATATTGTTGTTCTTGAGGGTACCCCAAATTCAACGGCTCAGATTGGACGATCAAAGGGATTTGAGGATATAGCCGATCGTCATGAGAATTGGAATATTCTTGCACAGGGTAGTGGTGATTTTACCAAAGCCAAGGGCAAGGAGGTAATGGTGAAGTTATTACAAGAATTTGATACTATTGATGTTCTGGTATCACAAAATGATGATATGACCTTTGGTGCTATAGAAGCTATACAAGAAGCCGGATTAACCTGTGGGGTAAATGGTAAGATTACAGTCATTTCCTTTGATGCGGTATCAGAGGCCTTCGATAGGATGGAAGACGGATTAATTAATGTAGATATTGAATGCAATCCTTTACAAGGACAACTGATTGCAGAGATCATAGAACGTATAGAAAAAGGAGAAGAAGTAGATAAGGTATCCTACGTAGACGGAAAAGTATTAGAAGCGGAAAATGCCGCGGTAGAACGTATCGGAAGGACGTATTAGTATGAAAATAAAAAGCGATTTCCTTACTTCCAAGTTTGTGCCTGCGAAATCCTCGGAACAAACTAAATTATGGGGAAGGTAATTTAATGTAGAGTAAAAAATCAAACAAAATTCATAGGAATCTTAACCAATAACGATCTGGCTAAGAAACTCCGTAAAAATAATTACAAAGACAGGGATAATCTCCGTATTATTGTGCGAATAAGTTCAATATACTTGGACTTACAATCAAACTCGATAGTGTGAGTTAAAATTATAGGAGGAGATATCCATGAAAAAATTATTTTCTTTATTCCTGGTATTAGCACTTGTATTATCCCTTGTTGCATGTGGCACTAAAGCTGATACAAGCACAAGCTCAGACAATACAACCGATACTACTGACAAAGCAGAGGAAACTAAGGCTGCCGACACAGCTGATGTTAAAGTTGTCGTAGGTGTTGTTCAGACAAACGCTAATGAATCTGACTGGCGTACGGCAAACACCAAATCCTTCAATGAAGCATTCGGTGATGCAGGTTTTGAACTGAAGATGGTCTTCGGTGAAGGCGATCATGCTAAACAGATTTCACAGGCACAACAGCTCATCCAAGAAGAGGTTGACTATCTTGTTGTCTTAGGACTTCAAGCCACAGGCTGGGAAGATGTAGCAAAGGCCGCAAAAGAAGCCGGAATACCCTTTATTATGGCTGATCGTAAGCTTGAGTTGTCGGAAGATCTTTACACTGCGATGGTGTGTTCCGATTTCGAAGCGGAAGGCGTTAAGGCAGTTGATTGGCTGAAGAAACAAGCTCTCGCTGTTAACAAGATTGTCGTACTTGGTGGTGATACAGGTTCTTCTGCTCAGCTCGGCCGTTCCAAAGCGATGGAAGACGGTGCAAAAGCAAACGGTTGGGAAATTGTATTTAACCAAAATATGAAGGGCTGGGACGAGACTCTTGCTAAGCAGGCAGTAGCTGATCTTATCGCTTCAGGAACACAATTTAGCGTTATCTACGCAGAGAACGATAACATGGCTCGCGGTGCTTGCGACGCTATGGACGCTGCCGGTATTACATATGGCAAGGATGGCGATGTAAAGGTTATCGCTTTTGATGCTAACAAGTGGGCTCTTGAGAAGGTTCTTGCAGGTCAGTTCAACCTTGACGTTGAGTGCAATCCTCTCCATGGTCCTCGTATTGTTGAGCTTATTAATAAACTTGAGGCTAAAGAGACTGTTGAGAAGAATGCCTACGTTAATGAGGAAATGTTTGATAGTGCAACCATCACAAAAGAAATTGTTGATGCACGTAGTTATTAATCGTTCTTGCTGAAATACGGCTATTTTCAACAAGATAAGATATTGATCAAAATGCGCGGCGCGGAGTATGTGGATATTGTTCGCAGATCCTGGCACCGCGCATTTGCATATCATTCTTCATGGCAATTGTTTCATCACACATGTAACGGGATAATGTCCGGATATCCTATCTGAACGGAGGTTTGAGTTAATTACGATGCAGAATACAGTACTAACAATGCAAAATATTTATAAAAGCTTTCCCGGTGTACGGGCTTTGCACAACGTGGATTTCACTTTACGTGAAGGTGAAATACACGCACTGATGGGCGAAAATGGTGCCGGAAAGTCCACCTTGATTAAGGTTTTGACCGGGGTCTACGCTAAGGATGCCGGAGAAATCTATATGAAAGGGACGGGTAAGCCAGTTCATATTAAGTCGCCACAGGAAGCCCAAAGACTCGGGATAAGTACGGTGTATCAGGAAATCACCTTATGCCCTAACCTGACGGTTGCAGAGAATCTGTTTATTGGCAGAACGGATGATTTGTTCGTAGATTGGAAGAAGTATAATAGCAGGGCAGAAAGAATTCTAGGCGGCTTAAAGATACCGACTAAGCCAACAAAACAATTATCTAACTGCTCCATAGCAGTTCAGCAGATGGTGGCGATTGCCCGTGCCGTTGATATGGACTGCAAGGTGTTGATCCTTGACGAGCCAACCTCATCACTTGATGAACAAGAGGTTGCTAAGCTGTTCACACTAATGCGTGAACTTAAGGGTAGAGGGGTAGGTATCATATTTGTCACCCATTTCCTTGATCAAGTATACGAGGTATGCGACAAAATTACAGTTTTGCGTAATGGCGAGCTAGTCGGTGAATACCAAATTAAGGACTTGCCTCGAGTAGAGCTTGTTGCCAAAATGATGGGTAAGGAACTCGGTGATCTGGCAGAGATACACAATGAAGCCCAACCTAGTATTATGAACTCGAAGGAAGCAATTATCGAAGCAGAAGAGCTTACAAGCACTTCAGGAATTAAGCCGTTCAATTTCGCTTCGCACAAAGGCGAGGTAACGGGCTTTGCCGGGCTACTCGGCTCCGGCCGCAGTGAATGTGTGCGTGCAATCTATGGTGCAGACAAGGTCTTGAAAGGCAAGCTAAGAATCAAAGGGGAGAATGTCAATATTACAACGCCAATAAAAGCCATGAAGAAAGGAATCGGGTATCTATCCGAAGACCGGAAGCGGGACGGGATTATTGGCGACCTGTCAGTCCGCGAGAATATCATACTTGCGCTACAGGTTATGAGAGGTTTCTTCAGGCCGTTCACTAAGACTCAGGCGCAAGCCTTTGCCGATGAGTATATCAGTCTGCTCGGTATAAAAACTGCTTCGGCGGATACTCCCATCAGCTCATTGTCAGGGGGGAATCAACAAAAGGTAATTCTTGCTCGTTGGCTACTCACTCATCCTGATTATCTTATTCTTGACGAGCCAACACGCGGAATTGATATCGGTACGAAGGTAGAAATTCAAAAACTAGTGCTAAAGCTTGCCTCAGAGGGTATGAGTATTACATTCATATCATCCGAGATTGAGGAGATGCTGCGTACCTGTTCCAGACTGATTGTTATGCGTGACCTGCACGTTGTTGGAGAACTAAAGGGTGATGATATGACACAGGATAAAATAATGTATACCATAGCAGGGGGGAGTAATTCAAAATGACAAGAAACAATAACAAACTTGATACCGATCGTTTTGCTTCGGTTCTTAAAGCATTGAGCAGGCATAGAATGTTTATCCCCATCGCGTTTCTTGCATTTCTTTTATTAATTAATGTATTCATTAATCCAAGCTTTCTGAGAGTTAGCTTGGGCAGAGACAGTACCGGTAGCCCGGTCCTCATAGGAAATCTAATTAATATCCTGAACAACGCAACAGAGCTAGTTATTCTTACAATCGGTATGACACTGGTTACGGCTTCTTCCAGAGGGCAGGATATCAGTATAGGTGCTACAGTTTCGATTGTCGGCGGAGTAATTATGCGAGTTCTGTGTGGAAATGAAACCCAACCCACGCAATTGCATGCACCGATCCTCGTAGCTCTTTTACTCGGCTGCCTTGCCGGAATCGCTTGCGGAGCCTTTAACGGTATTCTTGTCTCAAAGTTCAACATTCAGCCTATGGTAGCAACCCTCATACTCTTTACGGCAGGGCGATCGATAGGCTCTATGGCTATGGGTGGACTTAAACCCAAAGCAGCAGCGTCCTTTGGTTATTACGGCAACTTTATTCCGGGATTTCCTGTTCCGACACCAATACTCATTACAATTGGTGCTATTGTTGTAACACTCTTCGCGCTGAAAAGAACTAACCTAAGTCTATACACCCGGGCTGTAGGCATCAATGATAAAGCTTCAAGCTTGAATGGTCTCAACCCCGCGTTGATCAAGTTTTTAACATTTGTTATTCTGGGTCTTTGTGTTGGTATCGCTGGTTTCGTTCAGTCAAGCAGGGTACAAACGGTAAATCCATACACAATAGTTCCTAGTATTGAGATGGATGTTATTTTGGCAGTTGCCCTTGGTGGCAATTCCCTTGGCGGAGGCAAATTCAATATGACGGGATCAATTGTCGGAGCGTATACCATACAGACTCTAACCTCTATGTTGACCACGCTTAACGTTAATACAAATGCCGTTCCGGTCTTCAAGGCTGTAATCATTATTATTCTTGTAGCCATCCAAACGCCGATGCTTAAAAGCTTATTCGTCAAAAAAGTCACATTATCCAATTTGACTGCAGGTGCCGGAAAGGAGCGTGGTTAATGTGAATTATCGAAAGCATAATTTAAGCTTTTGGAGTAAGTTGAAACGAGGAGAATCTCTGACCGATTCTGTTTTCTTGCTGACAATAACTGTTTCATTGTTTATTGCTATTTATGCATTATCTATTATATTTCTTGGAGATAAAGGTTTTAGCAAGATTCAGATGTTCTTTAACCTCTTCAATGAAAACGCCGCACTAATCGTCATTGCCTGCGGACTTTCGATTGTTATGATAACAGGTAGTATTGATATCTCCGTAGGCGGTTCCACCGCCCTTATATGTACGGCTTGTATCGTGTGCCTTAACAATTATAATTTCAACTTTGTTACGACACTAATTCTGGCCTTGGGGATTGGTCTCGTATTCGGTGCAGTTCAAGGGTTTCTTATCGCTTATCTGGAGATGCAGCCCTTTATCGTTACCCTTGCGGGCATGTTCTTAGGCCGAGGTTTAGTTGCCCTGGTAGAAGTCAATCAGATACAAGTTGATAATGCGGGCTTTGAGATGTTGTCAGGTGCGCGAATACTGATCCCCTTTTTAGGCGATATCAATAAGAAGGGCGTTTTCATTCAATCAAAGCTGGAATACGGTGTCATCGTAGCGATTATTATAGTCTGTTTGATGTTCTGGATACTTAGAAAGACGAATCTCGGACGAAGCTTTTACGCTGTAGGTGGTAACTCGCATAGCGCTCTGTTGCTCGGTATCAATGTCAAGAGAACCAGGTTTCATGCCCATTTGCTTTGTGGTCTGCTGGCAGGGATTGGTGGGTTCTTATACCTTTTCCACACGCGGTCCGGTTCGGTTCAACAGGCAACAGGCCTTGAAATGGATGCGATTGCTGCTTCAATTATCGGTGGTACATTACTTACCGGTGGAGTAGGTAATATCTTCGGTACTCTATTTGGCGTATTAACAAGCGGAATCGTATTACTGGTCGTTACAGCAATAGGCAGCCAGGATCCGTGGTGGCCGCAAATCACACGCGCGGCAATGCTCTGCTTCTTTATTGTACTTCAGAGTGTAATTTGCTCGCGGAAGAAGAAGTAGCGAGACGCAAAATATTTTTCTTCTGAACATGTATTTACATATTATTTTATATGAGTTTAGATAGAATTAGGGGTTGCGTATCACAGCAATCTCTTTTCTTTTATAGCTATTTAAGATAAGATTTTTTAGATATCAACTTTCCTTAGACAAATTTGTGCATAGATTATCAAGAAAATATTAAGGAATTAATATAATATAACATTCCGATTGAGTTTGAAGCTCTACATATTGCTCCAGTTACCGGTATCCATATGTTTCAGGGTGAGCCATTGAAAATGATGGTAGGTTTTATGTTGGTTCAAGGTCTAGAGCAATTATATCAGTTTGTTAAAAAGAATGGTTGGAATCAAATTACAGAAGTTATGGAGCAACCCTGGGATGGAAAAACCTGCTCTGTGACAACAATTGATGGGAGTGTCTTAACATTCTTTGAGTAGAATATAGTTGTGAAATTGAGATTATTTGATAAATTATTCTTGTTTATAATCTCTAATGAGAGTAAAATAGGAATAGGCTACATCCGGCGGGCTATTCAGTATGACTTGGAAGATTTTATGCATGTCAATCAATACTAGGAGGTTTTATTATGTCACCCACTGGACATCTCGCGATTGGTTTTGCTACAAAAAAATATGCTCCTGAGATACCTGTACTTGTTTTTTTGATTGCTGCTTATGCAATAGATCTCATTTATTTTATATTCCTTGCGTTAGGGATGGATACGTTCGATTATGATCCCTGGTCACATAGTTTATTAATGGTGGTCATCTGGTCCTTATCTGCCGGTCTAATTACCTTTTCTTTCAGTAGAAAGATGAAAAGTGGTTTAGTAATTGGACTTGTTGTTTTTAGCCATTGGATCCTTGACTTTATTGTTTGGGATAATTTGCCCATCTACTTTGATGAAACGCATAGAGTTGGTCTTGGCTTATATAATAAAATCGGGTTCTCTTTCACTGTGATGGCGCTTAATTCAGGAACCGTAATTGCTTGCTCCATAGAACTGAGCATGCTAATGATTGGTCTTGCAATTTATATTATATATTTGAAAAAGCAGAGAAGAAAAAAAGAATAGTAGCCTCATAATAATTATCATTCATCATTTTATCAACATAACACATGCGGAAACAATAGTAATATTGTAGCGGGTGAGTAAATATAAGGGTTCCTAAGAATGGGTTTCCAAACATCAAGTTCCTCTCACGGCTGCTTTGCCGGAGATGCTAATGTTAGGAAACCCTTCATTTATCTATTTTAAAGCCATGTTTGGCTTCTTCATTCACTGCGGCTTATACCATAGTAAGTTAATGCTTGAGATTGAGAAATATTAAGAAATGATATATAATATAACATAATATTCCATTGACATGGTATCAATAATGTGAGGAGCGTGTTAACGATGAAAAAATTATTTGATGAAACTCATGAGTACAGCGATTTAGATTTTCGCAGGACAATTTGGTATCTGTCCGATGAGACAGATAATGTTATTGAGTCTATTTTTGGTACGCCTGATGAATATGGCGGAAGAATGATTGTCCCCGGCGATTATAACGTTATGATCAAGGCATTGAGAGAACTTATTAGAAGTGATATCGATAAGGTTACGGAACAACAGCCGACAGAAACCCATTGGGTATTTTATAGTAATCAAGTCAGTGAGGATGCAATCGGTGATAAAGTAAGGTTTTCTATTTATATTCGGTTAAAGGAAGGAAAGTATGAATGCAATATCAATATAACCGATTTTATGTTTGCGGCTTCCTTTGATGAGATTATAAAAATTAAGAATCTAACAGAACAATATTTAAATAGTAATAGCTGATGATAGGAGATATAAGCGCGATGATTATAGTCCTTGCGCTTCGGTGGAAAGCAATATAGATACAGTCTTTCAAGAAAATGAAATATATAATTTGATATTTTGTCCTAATATTACCCCTCGCTATATGTTTGTGAAAACATAGCGAGGGTATTTTTTTAGGTAAAAAAATAAATAAGATTGCATTGACAAAACTATTAACATATGTTATTAATAACATATGTTAATTATGAATGAGGTGGAACATGTCAATCAATTATGCGATATTAGGGATATTAAGTTATAAGCCAATGACAGGTTATGATTTGAAAAAGATTATACAAGATTCTCCTTTTATGCATTGGTCGGGAAATAATAATCAGATATACAAAGCATTAACAGAACTTCACGAGGACGGTTTAGTAACGAATACGGTCAAGCATCATGAAGGTTCTCCAACAAAAAAAATCTATACAATAACAAGTGAGGGGTTGGGTACTTTAAAAGAATGGGTACTCGCTCCATCAGAGCCCAGTGAAATAAAAAAGCCCTTTCTGATACAGCTTGCATGGTCCAAGCAACTTAACAGCAGTGAATTGAATATGCTACTTGATGAATATGAAAACGAAGTTAAGCTGCAGTTATTAATAGAACAAAGAAATAATCAGGATTCAAAATTTATCCCGGACAGAACACCGCTGGAATCAACCATATGGAGCTTTATTAACGATAATATTCGAAGAACATATGAAAACGAACTGAAATGGCTTGAAGACCTACGTAGTGCTATCATCGATTTACCGAATGAAAATGATAAAACTGAAATGGATTATAGTAAAGTAACCATTCCGGAAGAAAAAAATAGCTCTAGTATGAAATATGTAGTAAACAACAGAAATGAATTAAGTTATGTTTATTTTAACGATTCTGAAACGAAACTCGAAACAGAAAGAAATATCTTAGACATAATTACTGCATTAGCTGAAAATAATACCCGGTTTGTACTACTTGACTTTGAAACACTATCTAAGGATTTTCTGGACCCTAGAAAAGGGTTGATTAGTTCCATGCTTCAAAAATTTACGATGTATCAAATAAAATCGGCAATTGTTATTGAAGATAGGAATTACGTGAGTAGAAAATTCAGAGATTCTATTGTTGAAAGCGAAATACATGATGTTCTTCGATTGTTTACCAATATTACAGATGCAGAAGAATGGTTATTAAAGACTAAGAAAAAAGAGGGATTATAAATGAAAAATAAGAGCCTCATACCGATACAATATTGGAATAAATTGAGTGAGAAGGAGTTCTTAAGATTATGAAATATACCTTATTAGGGATAAACGATTCCATTGTGTATCTAGAGAGTGAAGCTATTCTTATCTCTGACGCACAAGCTGCTCTTGATCTTATGATGACAGTTATATATGAGTATAACTGTAGTAGAATTATCTTAGATAAAAAGACCATATGTGAAGAGTTCTTTATGCTTAGCAGTGGTATTGCCGGGGATATAGTTCAAAAATTTATAAATTATCATACGAAACTGGCAATTATCGGTGATTTTACTAAGTATACAAGTAAGCCTTTGCATGATTTTATATATGAGTGTAATAAGGGTAATGATATCTACTTTGTTGACAATCTGGAACAAGCTGTAGATAAGTTATGTGCAGCTCAATAATTAATGTTCACTTATATGCAATAAAAACCCCCCATTGTCTGCTTTAGAGCAAATAATGGGGGGGTTTATTCATGACAAGTGAATTGAATTATCAATTCATCTTGTTGGCTATGTAGTCTTGCTTTAATACTCATTCCAGTGTACCCATAACCGGTAAATCTTTTAATACTTTTTCACCATGTGGAGAGTCTCCTATTGCACTTGTCAAATCTGCACCGGCAACAAGACCATTTTTGTGTTTGCCATTAGCCCATTCTTTTACATTCGTAACATCATATACGACACCATTTACAGCTACATATGCTGAATTACAGTCTTGACCGTCGTATTCTTTTAATTCATCAAGAGTAAAGGTTTGAGTGCCGTCACTACTACTAGTGCTATTATCGGTGGTATTACTAGTATTATCGGTAGTATTACTAGTATTATCAGTGGTAGTACTTGTATTATCAGTTGTATTACTAGTATTATCATTGTCTTTTTTGGAACAACTGATCAATAGTAATAAGAAAGATAATAGCATAAAACATAATATAATTGATTTTATTTTTTTCATATTATTGCTCCTTTCATTTTATAGTCCTATTATAGCCATGTTAGAAAGAAATGTCAATAATGATAATCATTATTATTTACTTAAGTATTTAAAGATGAGGGTTGCTTCGAGAAATCGTTCTATTTCACGACGTCTGTGAAAGGGTTCAATAATATCAATGAATAGTACGTGTACAGCCTCCCAAGTAAAAACCCACCCGCCTATCAATAAGCTTTCAAGGAGTACCCTAGAAAGAAAAGTGTCTACTCTGGTGTCAATCAACAACCCATATGCGGATAATAGTATAAGGGATATAAAAAGCAATATCATCGAATTTCTAACAAATCTTTTTGTTTTACGATCCTCCAAACGTTTTAAAGAATTATAGTAATTTCGATAACTAATGTGGATTAGCTCTTCTTTTTCCTTGTTGATTTCAGATGTGTTCAAGGAAAAGACGATCTCCAGCTTTTTTCGCAAGGGGATATCTTCTGAACATAAATCAAGAAATAGTGCCAGCTCGGAATGTAAGTCACGCTTCTTGAAAACTGAATTATCCCATTCATGAAAAAACTCTATATAATCTTCAAGAGCAATATCTATAATGACACGACCTGAATCATAGTTTTTCCTGTATAGCATTTCATATTTATTGGATTTTTTCATTAAATCCCCTCCGGAACGTATTAAAATAATAGCCAATTATTTATATATTTCCTTAAAAACCTTATATCATACCGAACCTATTGATAGTTTATATAGAATTTTTCCTTTAACCGGGAACATACGATGAAGCATGGAGGAGGTAAATCCAATAAAATATAAAAGTAGTAAAATAATAGGAAGATCTGTAAGCAGTGTAGGCGACAGAGTGGTTACACTGACAATTACCGTCACCTGCGGAGTAGTTAGTGATACAGTTATAAACTCGGCACTATTATATCGGGAACATAAAAATACTGAACAAAATTTGTGAAAAGTGATGACAATTTTAGCATTATATGTTAATCTGATAATGAATATTTTGGTGAAATTGACGTAAACGTTTTCTGTAAATTCGTAATTATATCATTATTATACAATCCGATAAAATCAAAATTTTCAACAATATTGTCAGATTCAGTACAATCAAATTAAAAGGATAGGTTCCTATGCTGCATAAAATAATTGTCAAAACATTTTTATCCTTGAATCTGTTTACGAAACTAATGATTATGTTTTTGTTAATATCGATTCTCCCAATTTTCTTAATTCAGTTTACATCCTATAAGATTAGTACGTCTACGATAGAGAAGCAGACGAAGGAACTAATTATGGCGAACCTCCAGCAATCCAGTAATAGTGTTGAGGGATTTTTTCGCGCGTATGACAATATTATTTTGGATATCTATACTGATAGTAGCTATATTGACAACTTAAAGTACATCAACGTTTGGGATACGAAGAATTATTATACTGCTAAGCATAAGATAGAGGAAAAACTTGAGAATATTGTTTATGTTTATTCAGAGATCTTGGGAATTGCCATCGTTGGTATCAATGGTGATGCTACTTTTTATGATACAGTTACTCTATCCGGTGAGGAAAGCTTTTGTTTTGATGTAAACAATTTCAGGACAAATGCTATGTTTAAAGATTCCTTAAACGTGAAACATGCTATTTATTCCAGTACGATTCATAAGTCGGATCGTAGTTATGGGAGCAAAAATTATTTCTACATAGCACATCAGCTGACAGATTTTAATAATTATAAGAATGGCCCTGTTGGAAGTATTATTTTATGCATTGATGAAAATGCACTTCGAGATGTATATTCTGCCGGAATGGATTATAATTCAAATTTAACGTTCCTGGTTAATCAGAAGGGAGATATCATCTCCTTTCCAATAGCAGCATATGTGGGCTTAAATATATTTGAGGGATATCGTAATGACAGTACGGTAAATGCAACCAAAAATTTCTTTCAGAATAATAATTTTATGAATTCAAAACAGCTGGAGGTGCATATCAGCAGTATAAATGATGGGGTATTTTCACTTATTAATGTACAGAATTTAACCTATGCGCTGAAGGATGTCCAGAATATTTCTAAGATAATTATATTGATCGGACTGGTGTTTGGAGTGGTGTGTATTTTAATCTCCATGTCTTTTGCAGCCGGTACGAATAAATCAGTTAAGAAGATAATCCATGCGATGAGGAAAGCGGATCAAGGGGATTATGATGTCCAAATATCCTTAGAAGGCAAAGATGAATTTGCAAGAATTGCTCAACACTTTAATGTCATGATTATTCGAATCAAGGAATCCAATCAGCAGGAAAAGGAAGCATTGGTCCGAAAAAAGAATGCGGAGATAAGATCCTTGGAAGCACAAATTAATCCCCATTTTTTATATAATACTCTGGATGCAATTAATTGGGTTGCAATAGAACGTGAGGAATTTCATATCAGTAAGATGCTCATTAATTTAGCCACCATCTTAAGATACAGTATACATAGATGCAATGAAATCGTTACCCTGCAAGAAGAACTGGAATATTTGAAAAAATATATCTATCTACAACAGGAACGATTTTGTTATTCCTTCCAATATGTCATCCATATTGATGATGCATTATTGGATAGTAAGATACATAAATTGCTGATTCAGCCCTTAATTGAGAATACCATTGTTCATGGCTTTCCGGGCAATACAGGTCATGATGAAATAGATATCGTAATTCAGAGGCAATACGATACTTACATTCAGATTCAGGTGAAAGATAACGGGAAGGGTATGTCCCAGGAATTAGTGGACTTATTTAATAACTATGATTATAGAATGGATACAATTGAAACGAGTATAGGTGTAAGGAATGTGATTACAAGATTAAAATTATATTACGGCAGCAATAGTTGTTTCCATGTGGATCTATGTGAACAGGGGACAATCGTAACTCTTATGATTCCCTATGAAATATAAGTAACTTCTTATTAGCAAGCTAAGAGAATGCATCAAGAAAATATGGTTAATCGGAGGAGATTTATGCGTATTCTTATTGTGGAAGATGAACCTAAAACAAAAGAGGGCTTAATTAAAATTATTAATAAATTTACGGAGTATGAGATATGCGGAATTGCTTCAAACGGATTGGAAGGAATCCAGTTGATGAAAGAGTTGAAACCGGATTTAATCCTTTCCGACATACAAATGCCTGAAATGGACGGGTTAACAATGCTTCGAGAGTTGGAGAAAGAAGGCATTCTATACTACGCATTGATCTTGACAGGACATTCTTCTTTTGATTATGTCAGAACGGCATTGCATTTAGGAGTGGTGGATTACATATTAAAACCGGTAGATATTGAGAGCTTTATATCAGTATTACGTGAAACTGAAGCTAAGATAGTAAAGGAAAAATTGGAGAAAACGAATACATCCCAGTTAATATGGAGTTTACTGACTTGTGAAGCAAATATGAAAGAGCAATTAATACTCCGGCTTTCCAAACAATTATTGGTACATGAAAGTATGGAAATCACCTTATTTCTAGTTAAACCGGATAGTCTTGATCAGGAAACAGCAGGGGAAATGATACACTGCATTAAAGATAAGTTCAATTCCTTAGGGGTAATAAATTCCCATGTGATACATTTGTCTTTATCGGAGGGGATATTGGTACTTATCATCGATACAGAAAAATATAAGCCTTTAAACATGATGTTTTCCACACATGTTTTGCCCTGCTTGAATAATTTAGGCAGTTGCCATTGCAGTTATACTTCCATTATAA
>JAQZBA010000387.1 GCA_029239365.1 Herbinix sp.
CGGTTAAGGTTGACCCTAGGGTAATCGATATGCTTCTGTTCTCAAGGGAGGCCAATGAATTATCCGATGGTATGGTGAATGTGGCTTTTGGTGCGGTACTTGAGGTATGGCATGATTACCGTGAGGAAGGAACCGATGACCCGACTATTGCTAAGGTTCCGCCGATGGAATTACTTCAGGAGAAAGCTCAGCATACAGATATAAATAAGCTGATTATTGATGAAGCAGCATCCACGGTCTATCTGGAAGATCCGGAGATGAGCCTCGATGTTGGTGCGATAGCGAAGGGCTATGCAACGGAAGCAGTTGCACAGAATGCAATGGTTAAGGGATATACCAACGGATTGCTAAGCGTAGGCGGCAATGTACGGGCCATAGGCAGTAAAGGCTATAGCGTGTTAGAAGAAGGTGATCCGGGCGAAGGAATAGGAGCAGAGGATTCATGGAATGTCGGTATCCAAAATCCGGAAGATGAGAGTGCAGAGAATTACCTGTACATCCTGAATATAGAGAATCTTTCGTTGGTATCCAGTGGTGATTATGAGCGGTATTATACAGTGGATGGTGTGGAATATCATCATATCATTGATCCAAATACCTTGTTGCCCGCTGAGAATTTTACTGCGGTATCCATAGTAACCGAGAATTCCGGACTGGCAGATGCGCTCTCTACTGCGATCTTTAATCTGCCCTATGAAAAAGGCCTTCAATTAATTGAAGACCTTGAGGGTACAGAAGCATTATGGGTGATGAGTGATGGATCACAGCAATTCAGTAGTGGTTTTGAAGCATTGATAAAGCAAGAAACTGACTCCGCTAAGGAGTAAATTTATTTCTAGAAAACCAGGGAAGAATTTATCGGAAGTGCCGACATTTTCTTCATACCCTGGTTTTTTTCATTGATTTCTCTAATAAGAGTACTCCGGATACATACACTAATAGAAGTGTGATAGTTAAGGGACTAATTATAGTCCAGATCTTAACTCCGGAACTAACGGCAATTAGGAAGATACCCCACCACATTGCTGCTTCGCCAAAGTAATCCGGATGATGGGTTAAGCTCCAAAGTCCTGTGGTCATTAATCTGTATTTGTTCTCCGGCTTCTGTATGATCAATACCTTGATAGGCTACCTGTATCACAGTTAATGAGATTATATACAGGAAGAGTCCTTGTAGTATATATACCTGTAGAAATGATCTAGGAATAACCCATTTACCCCATGCTCTACGTACATTAGCATAGTTTAAATCCTCGGACTTACCAAAGTTACGTCTTATCATATGGTAGAATAAACGGATGCCCCAGAGTGTAACTAAAAAGGTAATAATCCATTGACCTAGTACAATCGAAGGGTCGCTATAGTAAGCGAACCAAGCCACGATAATAAAGCCAACTCCCCAGCCGATCTCTACGATTGAGTTATTCTTTATCATGGTTCCAACTAGAAATAATATACTAAAATATAGGATGATAAGTAATATAATGTTCATATAGATTCCCCCCTATTCTTTTGTAAAATGTAGGCTATGCTTTGCCAATTCATTCTTATATTCCAAGTTAATAGCAAGAGCATATTTAATCTGCAATAATAATAATGATTACTGTTATTAATTATAATATCATACAATCGAATTATATACAAGTAGATAGGCGAAAATATTATAGCATTACAGTATGATTTTCATCGAGTAGGTGTTACACCGGATGAAATCTTTTCTTGCATTTCATAGTTTGAAGGGTTAGAATTAGGTATTAGTGTGAAGAAAAACATCTTCACACTAATACCTAATTCTTTTATGATGGGGTGGAGAGTAATGGATCATATTGATAAGCAATTATTAATTATGCTACAAGAGAATGCCAGAGTGCCGTTAAAACAGTTAGCAGAGAGGGTATATTTATCTTCGCCGGCAGTTGCGGCAAGAATTAGCCGTTTAGAAAAACAAGGGATCATTAAGGGCTATCATACGGATATTGACTGGTTGAAGCTGGGATACCACATTACTGCTTTTATCAATCTTGAGGTTGCCCCTAATCAGAAACCGGAGTTTTATCCATTCATCAAAGCTTATCCGAATGTCATGGAATGTAATTGTGTTACAGGAAACTTCTCGATGTTAATTAAGGTATGCTTTAAAAGTACCATGGATCTGGATGTCTTCATCGGAGAGGTTCAAAAATTTGGTAAGACAAGTACTCAGATTATTTTCTCCACGGCAGTAGAGCATCGTGGAATTCAGATTCTAGCTAATCAGGAAAGTGAGAGTGCAGAGGTTTAATACAAAACAACCTTCCCCTTCTGTTACTTTCGCAGTTCTTTTCCCACATTGACGATTCCTATGCCGGCACTCACCAATAATAGAGCAAGAATATTTCGGAAGGTGAGCAGAGCTTCCCCCAGAAATAATGCGGATAGCAGAGCGCCGAAGACTGGTGTTAGAAAGTTATAAACAGCAATTTTACTCATTTTATTGTATTTGGCTAGTGCTGTCCAGATGGAAAAGGCCATCGCTGACAAGAGTGCCATATAGCTTAGCAGTAGGATACCGGATGTAGTTATTCGGGTCAACTGTCCTCCGGTGATTAGGCCGATTACCATCAAGACTAAGCCACCGAAACCTAATTGATATCCTGTTACAACCATTGCGTCTGCCGTCTGGCAGACTTTTTTACTGATGAGAGAGCCTACGGCAAAGGCAAGCCCGGCAAGGAGCATCATACCATCGCCCATAAAATTGAAGGTAAAAGAGGATGTGGACAGACCGGTCTGATTAATCATTATAATACCCATAAAGCCGATGATGCAGCCAGTCAGCTTGTTCAGGGTTATTTTATCATTTTTATAGAAGAGGTGAGCCAGTATAACCACAAAAAAAGAACTGGAGGCGTTCAGGATGGAGCCCTTCACCCCGGTTGTGTTGGACATACTGATATAGAAGAAGATGTATTCTAATACAGTCTGAGTTAAGCTGACAAGTAGGATTCCTCTACGGGCGGATACCTCAGGAAGCATAAATCGTTTATTCTGGATGGAGCATAGGATAATCGTTATTAATCCGGCAGCAAAGAAGCGAACACCGGCAAAGAGTAACTTGCCAGGGATGTCATTCGTAGGAAGAGCAAATAGCTCATATCCTGTCTTGATACTGGGGTAAGCACTTCCCCACAGCAATGTGCAAAGTATGGATAATAATAAGACGTTGATGGGCTTTGTGAATATTCCTTCCATGGATAACTTCTTCATTTGATGGTGTCCTTTTCTGTATAATACGGTCATTATAGCACATGATTTGTTATTTTGATAGCATATGAGGCAAAAGCAGCCATGCTTCGTTGGTGTAAATAATGTGAATTATTAAAATGCAATAATTCACACCTCAAAGTATGTGCCTGCGAAAACCTCGGCGCAAGTTTTATTGGGAAGGCATTATAGGCTTAGTGTGAAAGAATTGCTTGCTGATTATTGAAAATATTGGTATGATCAAGCTGATATTATATTATTTGTGTTTTATTGCAAAAATATTGTTTTTATTCTTAAAGAATTTGAGGATGATTTCTATGATACAGACTATTAAGATGAATTTGGATGATGTAGAGCATCTGGCGACAGTCTCGAAGGCTTTGTCCTCAGAGACAAGGATTGAGATACTGCGGCAACTGCGCCATAAGGATTTGAATGTGAATGAGATTGCTGAGCTTTTAGATATTCCGGCCTCCTCCTCCGCAGCGCATGTTAAGGTACTGGAGGAGGCCGGTATGATTAAGACTTCCCTGCAGCCCGGAATCCGGGGTTCGATGAAACTCTGTCACATTGTGCTAGATCATATCTATGTGGAGATGAATACGGCTAAGAATTTGGAGCAGGAGGAAGAAGTAATTAAGATGCCAATTGGCAGCTATGTTGATTATCGGATTGAACCTACCTGTGGTATGGCTAGTATCAAGGGGCCCATCGGTACAGAGGATGATCCTCGCTGCTTCTATCTTCCGGAACGCATGGAGGCTCAATTGATCTGGCTGGGGAATGGATATATCGAGTACCGGTTTCCGAACAATTCTATGTCCGGGAAGAAGGTTCAGCGACTTGAGATTTCTATGGAACTGTGTTCGGAGGATCATGAGTTTAATCTGGATTATCCCTCAGAGATTACCTTATGGGTCAATGATTTGGAAGCTGGAACCTGGAACTGTCAGAGTGATTACGGCGGGAGGCGAGGGAAACTCAATCCTGATTGGTGGCCGGATAAGAATACCCAGTATGGGATGTTAAAAACCTGGTGCATCACGGAACAGTGTTGCATGTTGGATGACGAGAGGACACACACCAGAGGCCTGTCCGAGTTTGCTCTAACAGAAAAGGATTTTATTTCAGTGAAAATAGGAATCAAACCGGAGGCAACAAGCAAGGGTGGAATCAATCTCTTCGGGGAAAGCTTTGGCGACTTTTCTCAAAATATCGTAATGAAAATTGTATTTTAATAACGATAGAATAGAAAACCCTCTTTACAATGATGGTGCTGAGGAGTATGATATAATTAAACAAACAAAAATATTGTTATATAACACAATATATGTTGCTTATGGTATAAGTATTATTCTTAGGAATAGAAGCTTCGGTAAAAACTATAGTTTATTTAATGTTAATATTACGTGATAAGGAGAATGAGTGATGAAGAA
>JAQZBA010000029.1 GCA_029239365.1 Herbinix sp.
TTATGCAGTTAGATAACAAGATAACCTTTGTTGCTCTACCTGGCAATTGCATTATCCTTCTGTTTACTGAATATACATGATATGGATGGTCGGTAATCAAAACCATCGTATCGGATTCCATGCATTCTCTGAGTCATGTCTTTACTTACTCCGGATTCTTAAAACACATGATTCCGCCTTGAAGCGCCTTCTTGAGAAATTCAGAGATATATTCCGGGGATTCTTTCGCACCATCCTGCAACCATCGTTCAAAAACACTAATGCACCCTGAAGTCCCAAATTCTTTGAGATATTTCTTCGCTGTCTCATCCATATCCATATTGTATTGAGAGGAAATAATCTGCGATAATTCCAGAATATCGTCTTGGAACACATAATCACAGTTTTCACTAAACAATGTCTCAAACAATTCACTATTCTTTTTGGCATACTCCAAAATAGTGGTTAACTGAAAATTAGATCCCGTCGGATCTTGATCTTGCTCTTTCAAATATAACATAACATTAGCTAAAACTTCATTCTTTATTTGATTGAGCAGGTCATATGGATCAGAATAATGAACATAGAACGTACTCCGGTTAATATCTGCTTTTTCGCAAAGTGCTTTTACCGAAATAGTTGAGATATGTTGTTCCCGAATCAGAGCTACCAGTGCTTCTTTCAGCATGTATTTTGTATACTTTACCCTTCTATCCACCTTTTCCACTTTCATAATTCTTATCCTTTCATAAAATTATTATAAATTCCCAACAATATGAATAAAAACTGTTGCCCAACGCACAGAAATACGATTTTTGTTGGTTGTAATCCAACATTATGTCTATTATAATGCAACATAAGCAAATTAACAACCTAGTGTTGCAACAAGGAGGTTCCATGGAAAAACTATCTTCTATCATTGTAAAGTATCGAAAAACAATCATTATTTTATTTGGTATCCTGGTGTTGATCAGTATTATTCTACAGGGATTTGTCTCTGTAAACTATAATATGGTAGATTATCTTCCTCCCAATGCCCAATCAACCAAAGCAATTCAAATTATGGAAGACGAATTCACACAGGCTATGCCAAACGCTCGGGTGATGATAAAAAATGTCTCGTTGGCACAAGCCCTCTCCTATAAAGAAGAGCTAACTGCAATTAGCGGAGTCACACAGGTGCTCTGGTTGGACGATGTGGTGGATGTAAAAAAACCTTTGGAAATAGCGGATTCTAAGCAGGTCGAGGGTTTTTATAAAAATCAGAATGCGTTATATACTGTTACCATCGAAGAAGGGATGGAAAAGGAAGCCTGCGGGGCCATTCTGGATCTAATCGGAGAAGAAAATTCTCTTGCCGGAGATGCTCCTGATTTAATCGCAGCCCAAAGTTCAGCCGAAGAGGAAGTAGTTAAGGCCATGATTATCTTGCTTCCCATCATAATAATCATCCTAATATTATCGACAACTTCCTGGCTTGAGCCAATCCTATTCATGGTAGCCATCGGTATCTCGATTATTATTAACATGGGGACGAATTATTTTCTAGGAGAGATTTCATTTATAACCAATGCAGTTACTCCGATTCTGCAAATGGCCTGTTCGCTAGACTATGCGATTTTTCTAATTCATAGCTTTTCTGCCAATCGCAAGAAATACGATGATGTAACCATCGCCATGAAGCATTCCATAAAGGAATCTATGATAACCGTCGCTGCCAGTGCAGCCACAACCTTATTTGGCTTTTTAGCTCTTGTTTTTATGAATTTTCGTATAGGAGCTGACCTAGGCATCAACTTAGCCAAGGGAATTGTACTTAGCTTTTTATCTGTCATGATTTTTTTACCTGCTTTGACACTTCTCTTATACAAATTTGTTGATCGAACCAAACACAAAGAGTTTTTGCCGGGATTTCAATCCCTTTACAAGATGATTTCCAAGGTTTTCATTCCTATTATTGCCTTGGTTGTAATTCTAATTGTTCCAAGTTTTCTTGGTCAGGGTAAGGTTGAGTTCCTTTATGGAAACAGTTCCAATAATTCTGCCACACGAAGTGGACGAGACAGTGCAGCTATTGCAGAAGAATTTGAACAATCCACCCTCCTTGCTATCTTAGTACCGAAGGGCTCTCCGGCCAAAGAACGAGCATTGTGTGACGCCTTATCTGACCTAGACCATGTTACCGGTGTCACCTCCTATGTATCCTCTGTAGGAACTGCAATCCCAGTTAATTTTCTGGCTAAGGAGATACAGAACCAATTCTATTCAGAGCATTATACCCGTATCATTCTTTATACCGATACTCTCGCTGAAGGAGAGGTTGCCTTTGAGACTGTGGATCATATATCTGCAATCGCCAAGTCCTTTTATGGAGATTCTGTCTATATGGCAGGTCAAAGCGCCAACACGAATGACATGAAAAATGTAATTTCCAGAGATACAAAGGTTGTGAACTTTGTCGCGATCCTATCTATCTTCCTGGTATTACTTGTTGCTTTCCGATCCGCAATTCTCCCCTTTTTGTTGTTGCTATCCATCGAAGCCGGAATTTGGATCAATCTTTCTATTCCTTATTTTAGCGGAATCACAATCAGTTTTATGGGCTATTTAATCATTAGTTCCGTGCAGCTTGGAGCAACCGTTGATTATGCTATCTTACTTACCAACAATTATCTACAGGAACGCAAGCAAAATGACAAACGAACTTCTGTGAGAAACGCTTGGCTAAAATCTGTTGAGCCTATTCTGGTCTCAGGGTCAATCCTAGCCACCGCCGGTTTTACCTTGTATGCTACCTCCACTAACCCTGTTATTTTCGAGATGGGTATCCTGGTAGGAAGAGGTGCTCTTTTCTCCATGGGAATGGTTTTATTATTTTTACCAGCCCTCCTCTTGTTGTTTGATAGAATTATCGAAAAGACGACTTATAAATCAGAATTTAGTGATAAAAGTTAAATCAAAAATTCATATTTCCTTTTAGGCATAGATAAGCAACTATGTATAAGCAGCCTTAGTTTAGAGGCTGTAAGGTAGGAATTTAAACGAAAATATGTGCTAACGCTAGGTTACGAGGCGTTTGGCGGAATGGAGAATTATATGAAAAGAAAAGTGTTACCCGTAGCTACTGCCCTGCTTCTATCATCTCTTCTGTGGATTGTTCCTATGGTATCTTCCTATGCACAAGCTCAGAATATCGCAGAGATTCAGGGAAAAGACGAAGTCTTCTATGGTAATCTAGATGCGAATGGAGCGGTTAATTCTATTTATGCGGTGAACCAATTTAACGTAGTGAATGGAGGTACTGTCACCGATTATGGTACCTATGCTTCCGTATTGAATCTAACAACTACCGATTCTATAACGCAAACGAACGATACCATTACTTTTGATGTTGATAAGGGCCCCTTCTATTATCAAGGTAATCTGACAGACACCAACCTTCCTTGGATTGTAGCCCTTACTTATACACTGGACGGAGAAGAAGTAGTTCCGTCCGAATTAGCAGGCAAATCCGGTGATTTAGTCATACATCTGACTACCAGACAAAATCCGGAGGTTAATCCTGTCTTTTATGAGAATTATATGCTTCAGGCAGCCTTTAGTCTGGGAAATGATATCTTCTCCGATATTCAGGCTGATGGTGCCACCATTGCCAGTGCCGGCCAGACGCTTTCTGTTAACTTTACTATAATGCCAAATCAAGATGCAGATGCTACGATCACTGCTAAAGTAACCAACTTTCAAATGGATGGTGTTCAGATCTCCGGTCTTCCATTCTCGACGAATATAGATTTATCCGGTACCGAAGATATGATTGAAGAGTTTAGTCAGCTGACTGATGCAATTAAGGAGCTGAATAACGGGGTCAAAGAACTGGACCAGGGAGCGATTAGTCTGTCCGATAATGCAACTAAATTAGCGGCAGGTTCTTCTGAGCTTCAGGATGCATTGACACAGTTAAGCGGTAATTCCAACAGAATCACGAACGGTTCCGGGCAGATAAAAAGCGCTCTCTCCCAGATTGCCTCATCACTTAGTTCGCCTTCCTCTTCTATTGATATGGCATCCATAGGCACACTAACTCAGACCCTTAACCAGATGGCCGATGGGCTTCAAGGTATATCCGGTGGATTAAAGAAACTGAATACCGGGTTCCAAGCTGCTTATCAGGCACTGGATCAAGCCATTATGTCAATTCCGGATCCAACCCTTAGTCAGGAACAGATTAATGAGCTCTATGCGTTAGTGGCTGTAGAGGATCCTTCTCAGAATAGTACACTTGATGCTCTAGTGAAAGCTTATTCTTCGGCAGCGACAGTAAAAGGAACCTATCAAAATGTGAAACCAGGTTTTGATGCAGTCGGAACAACCATAACTAATCTTTCCCCTTCCCTGGGGCAAATGGAAGGTGGGTTACGAGAAATAGCTACCCAAATAGATACAGCCTTATCCTCCGGTGATCTATCTTCACAAATTGGCCAATTAGCCACAGGCTTGTCCCAGCTCTCTGACAATTATGTCACTTTCCATAATGGATTAGTATCTTATATGGGTGGCGTAAAGCAACTATCCAAGGGTTATATTGATTTTCAGAACGGAATGTCTCAGTACAGTGATGGAATGCAAACATTCCAGAATGGTATATCAAAACTCCATGATGGAACCACGGAGTTACAAGATAGCACAGACGATCTTCCTACACAGATTCAAGATAAGATTGATACTATGATGGCGGAATATACCGGTAAAGATTTTAAACCGGTATCCTTCCTTTCTGACAAGAACAATAATGTACGTCTGGTCCAATTCGTTATGAAAACTGTGGATATCTTGCTTCCTGAGCAAGAAGAGGTTGCAGTGGTTGATCAACCAAAGGAAACCTTCTGGGATCGTCTGCTTCAGCTATTTACGGGTAAATAGTAAGCGTCGACCGTATACTCTGCATTATTAATTGCTTGGAACAACATATTCCGTGCTATGTGAGGAATTGTGTTGTCATGAATTACAAGGAGTAGCTGCACTAAGTAAAATTAGTACAGCTACTCTTTTTATCGTATAGAAAATTGCGTCCTATACGATAAAAACGCTCCGCATAGTGAACGTAGTTCACTTTGGGATGCGCACTTCAGCGGATAAACGCATGAATGCGTTGGGAAGCAGTTGTTGATGATGTGCAATCATAGTAAGATATCTAAGATTCACAAGAAGTAATTCTATGTTCTAAGACTGGGATTTGGATTACAATTAACCTATCAATTGAAAGGTGGTGATGTTGCTATGATTGGCGAGCAGGTTTTGGTAAGTACCATTTTTATAGCAGGACTGCTTTCCTTCTTTGCACCCTGTATCCTCCCCTTGTTACCCGTATATATCTCTGTATTGTCCTCTGATTCTGATGGGACAAAAGGAGGCAAACGCTTTATTATATCTAATAGGTTGAGTATAAATCTTCGCTTGATATTAAAAACAATGATATTCGTATCGGGTCTCTCCACAAGCTTTATATTATTAGGCTTTGGCGCCGGCGCACTTGGCTCCTATCTTAATGCCGAATGGTTTCTTCCGCTTTGTGGTTTTGTCGTCATATTGTTGGGTTTACATCAGATGGGCTTGTTCCATTTATCATTTTTAGAACGAGAAAAAAAACTCCAACTAAAGCGAAGTTCAAAGCAGGATATCCTCGGAACTTACCTGTTAGGCTTAACCTTCAGCTTTGGTTGGACACCTTGCATTGGACCAATCCTAGGTACTGTATTAGGTATATCCGCCGGCCAAGGTCAAGCAACCTATGGTGCTTTTCTCCTTTTTGTTTACTCCTTGGGGTTATTGATCCCCTTTTTGTTACTTGCCATATTCTCGGATTTACTGCTTCATTATGTGAAAAAGCTGGGTAAGCATAGGAAAAAGATACAGATTATCGGCGGTGTTCTCATTGTTATTATGGGTATTCTGTTAATGACAGATAACTTAAACTTAATCCAGGTATTGTTTGTAGCGCCTGGCGGCTAAAGGAGGTAATTATGAAAACTATTAAATTATTAGTGCTCCTTACAATAATAATCCTTACAGGTGTAGGATGCTCGAAACTCATACCTACCACGAATACAACGCCTACTGATCAAATCGACGAGTCTTCTGAAGTCGACAATGCTGTGTTGGCAAGCGAGAATAGGAGTAATCTTGGTGATCCTGCGCCAGCCTTTGAACTACTTGATATCGCAGGTAAGGAACATAAGCTTAACGATTACGCCGACAAAAAGGTCTATATTAAATTCTGGGCCTCCTGGTGCCCTATTTGCCTAGCCGGACTAGAAGAATTAAATACCTTGGCAGGTGAGGATGAAGATTTTATTATTCTCACTGTTGTATCCCCCGGATATAAAAACGAAAAGAAAAAGGATGCCTTTATCACCTGGTTTGAAGGTGTAGAGAATGTATCCAATCTTAATGTACTTCTTGATGAAGATGGTTCGTTGGCAAAAGCGTTGGGTCTTCGTGGTTATCCAACCTCAGCCTTTATTGGTTCGGATGGTATTCTAGTTAAAACCCAATCGGGTCATGTAGCCAACGATATGATAGAAGCTGAATTTGAAAACATTTATTAATTAGGAAAGGTGGTTATTCCATGAAAAAATATCCTGTACTCATACTACTTTTAATTTCAACATTCTTATTAACCGCTTGTTCCGGACAGAATTTTATCCCCTCAACGGATGGACAAACATCGGATTCTAATAATACTCTGAAGGTGGTCGATTCCTCACAGAGATTTCCTTCTAACCCTAATTTGGATCTAAACTTTGATCAAGATAAGTTAAAGGAGATATGGCTTGCCGGTGGTTGCTTCTGGGGTGTGGAAGCCTATATGTCCCGTATATACGGGGTCTACGATGTCACCTCCGGATACGCTAACGGTAACACAGAAAATCCAACTTATGAGGATGTTAGTTATCACCAATCCGGTCATAGCGAAGCAGTACATGTTCTATACGATCCTGAGCGTGTGGAGTTAGAAACCTTATTGACTTATTTCTTTATCATCATAGACCCAACCATGGTAAACCAACAAGGGAATGATCGTGGTGAACAATACCGAACCGGTATCTATTATCTGGAGAATGCAGATAAAGAAGTGATCGATCAAGTCCTTGCAAAAGAACAAGAAAAATATAGTGACCCTATCGTAACTGAAGTTGAAGTACTGGAGGGTTTTACTCTGGCAGAAGAATATCATCAAGACTATCTTGAGAAAAATCCGGATGGTTATTGCCATATAGAATTTGATTCTCTGGAAGAACAAAACATACCGATTGTCATTGATCCTATGATGTATCCAAAGCCAAGTGATGAAGAGCTCAAAAAGAAATTAACCGAGATTCAGTATAAGGTTACGCAAACCAATGATACAGAGATGGCTTACTCCAACGAATATTGGGATACCTTCGAACCCGGTATCTATGTTGATGTAGCAACCGGAGAACCCCTCTTCTCATCCGCCGATAAATATGATTCGGATTGTGGATGGCCAAGCTTCACGAAACCAATCGTACCCGAAGTTGTTGTTAATTATGATGATCTCAGCTTCAATATGCTACGCACAGAAGTGAGAAGCCGTTCCGGTAACAGTCATCTGGGTCATGTTTTTGACGATGGTCCGGCTGATAAAGGTGGGTTACGTTATTGCATTAATAGTGCTTCCATTCTATTTATCCCTCTAGACGACATGGAAGCGGCTGGCTATGATTACCTGAAAGTGATTGCAAAATAAATTCATCTGATATAAGATAATCTTAGTGATACAAAAAGTGGTGAAAACCACTTTTTGTTGTATACAGAGCAATGATATCATTTGATTGCGGATTGGAGCCTTTATGTACAAATTATTATTGGTCGATGATGAACCCCTAATCATAAAGGGTATTCGTTCTCTTGTAGATTTTGAAGCTCTCTCTATTACGGAAGTCTTCGAAGCATCGAATGGCGAGGAAGCACTCGGACTATTCCAATTGCATCAACCCGACATCGTGCTAGCTGATATCAATATGCCTAAAATGAATGGGCTTGAGTTTACAGCTGCAGCCAAAGCGATCAAACCTGATGTTAAAATCGCAATTATAACCGGATATGATTATTTTGATTATGTCGTGGCTGCTTTAAAATCGGGTGTGGATGATTACATCTTAAAACCGGTCTCCAAAAAAGATATTAGCGAAGTGCTTACGAAATTAATTCTTAAGCTCCAAACTACTCATAGCCAATCCGAGCTCTCTGAGCTCCTAGATGGTCTGATTAGTAAGTCCAATATCTTATCGGACGATAGCTATCGATCTAAAATACAAAAAGAAATAGAGGCTAATATCTCCAATATGGAATTCTCTTTAACCTATTTGGCAAAACAAGTATCTTTGAGCATTCCTTACCTTAGCAGCCTGTTCAAACGTATTTATGGTGTTAATTTTCAAGATTATATCCTTTCTGCAAGGTTGGATCGTGCCAAGATATTGCTACTTAGCACAGATATGAAGATCTATGAGATAGCTGCTGCTATCGGTTTCGATGATCCCAATTACTTCAGTGCTTCCTTTAAGAGGAAATTCAATTACTCTCCGAATCAATTCAAAGAGAGAGCGAGGGATAAGAAATGATCAAGTTGAAGATTATGAAGAAATTGCGAGTCCAAATTGCACTCTACTATCTGACCGCAAGTGCGATCACTCTTTTATTAATGGGATTGATTCTATATTACAGCATCTCCTCCGTTGTTCTTCGTGAGGCAATCTCTACTACCGAAACTGCAGTTGATAAGAGTGGCAATTATCTTGAGCTTTACATTGACCGGTTGAAAGCAATCTCCAGTTTATTAGCTAAAAATCCCGAACTTATAACCTACTTCTCCCCCGCTTCTACCGTGGGGTCTAAGGAAGAAGGGAATTCCTCTCTACAAGGAACTATCTTTAAGGAGGATATACTATCAATTATTGACACTACCATTAATTCTGATCCTTTTATTAAATCTGTGATTATGGTAAGCAAAGATGGAAAACTTCTTTCAAATGAAAGTGGATTAGATATGTCCATGTCCGGTGATATGATGAAGGAGCAGTGGTATACCTCTGCGATTCATAGCGGCAGCATGCCCACTCTAACCTCAGCGAGAATGCAGCAATTTTCAATGAATAAGGAGAATTGGGTCATTTCTATCAGCCGTGAGATTACCAATGGTCAAGGTGATAATATTGGTGTTTTACTCATTGACATTCAGTATAAGGTAATTGAAGATTATCTATTTGATCTTGATTTGGGGCAAAACGGGTATGCCTTTATCATTAATGACAAAGATGAAGTTGTCTATCATAAAGATCCCACCTATTTTGAAGATTCCCAGAAACAATCCTCCTTAAAAAATATCCTTACCGGTCAACTCGGGTATCATTCCGATAATAACACACTAACCCGCACCTATCCTCTTAAGAATGCGGATTGGACTTTGGTAGGTGTCGCATCACTTGACAGTCTACAAATGATAAAATCACAGTTATTAAAAACCTTCCTATTGGTTGGAATAGTTTTACTCCTTTTGGCCGCCTCCAGTGTGGTGCTTTTTGCGGGAAGAATAACAGCTCCCATCAAGAAGCTGGAACAAGCGATGCAAGAAATTGAATATGGCCTATCGGAAGTGCTCATCAATGAAAAGGGATGTTATGAAGTACAAAGCTTAGCCAGACATTTTAATGACATGATTATTAAAATCAAAGGATTAATGGTTGAGATAACCGAGAAAGAAAAATATCTAAGGGATTCAGAAATCAAAGCCCTTCATAGTCAGATTAATCCGCATTTCCTATACAATACTTTAGATACCATTGTATGGATGGCAGAGTTTAACAACAGTGCAAAGGTAATTGAAATCACCAAGGCACTTGCGCAATTCTTCCGTCTTTCCCTCAGTGGTGGTAGTGAGATTACAACCGTGGAACATGAACTAGAGCATGTGAGACAATACTTATTTATTCAAAAACAACGTTATGGTGAAAAGCTCGAATATACGATCGACTTTGATGACTCTCTACTTAATATTCAGATACCCAAGATTCTGCTGCAACCGATTGTTGAGAACGCTTTATACCATGGTATCCGTGGTCTTGACCGACAGGGACATATCGATATTAGCGTGAGGAAAGAGGGAGAAAACCTTCTACTGATCGTGAAAGATAATGGAGAAGGCTTTGATTTAAAGCGAATCGACATCAAAGATTCCGAAAAAGTCATTAAACTCGGTGGTGTAGGTATCAAGAATGTCGATCAACGTGTTAAGCTTTACTATGGTGAAAATTATGGTGTATCCATCGATTCCTGCATTGGAGGCGGGACCACAGTGATTATTAAGTGCGCTTGTCCTTAAAGACCGGATTAGTAACATAGTCGAGAAGCTTTCGTCCAATTAAGATATGAAGCCAAGCCTACATGGCTCATCTCTCCATGAGAAATTCACTTTATGCAGAGCAACAAACTATCTATCACTTTATATTACAGAGTATGAACATTATATCTATTACCTATAGGACAGGAGGAAACATCTATGAAGTTGTTTTGGAGGCTTATTCTAATGATTTTAGGAGGGATATTTCTTGCACTGGGAATAGTTGGTATCTTTTTCCCTGTTCTCCCCACGACACCTTTTTTACTTTTATCTGCTTCCTGCTTCTTAAGGAGTTCCAAGACAGCATATCGAAAGCTGATGACCAATAAAGTATTAGGAAAATATATCTTTCATTACCGCATAACAAAAGCAGTTCCGTTAACATCAAAGATTGCTGCATTGTCATTGTTATGGCTAGGAATTCTCTTCTCTGTTTACATTGTTCCTCTTCTATGGGTAAAGATCCTTCTGTTAGTAATTGCAGCGTGCGTAACGCTTCATATAGCATCACTGAAGACTATGACCAAGGAAGATCAATTACTTTTTGAGAAGGAATATCAGAGCTTCTTAGAAAATGACTGCATCGTACCTCAGAGTAAGGAATGAACTTTATCTTATTTCTATTCTAGTCCATCATATAGATCATTATCATATTTTAATAATAATTGGGTTAAATGCTCAGCATGCCCCTTTTCTTCATTGATGATTAAATGTAATGCCTCTCTGATATCATTATAGGGAATCATTGCCATCTGCTGTTCATATAATATAACTGCCTCCAATTCGCCTTTTATGTCTTCTCGTACATTATTTAAGATGATTTGTATATCGTAATTCGGGGTATATGTTTGCATCGGTGATTTAGGACCTAATTTATCGCCAATATGATCATTATATGCTCGATATTGTGCCGGGTCATATTTTCGTAGAAAGGTAAGAAGCATTCCGTAATGTTTCTTTTCATCTCCCATAATACTTTTCCAAGCGTTATTAATATCTTCCATGTTTGAATTTGCGATGTGAACTTCATAACCGTTGATTGCAATGATTTCAGATATTAATATCTCCCTTAATTTATTTGTATCGAGTAGCGCAATTCCCTGTGGCTGACCATTTGGATGAGTGTAACTCATATAATACCTCCGATAATTAGATTGTGTAAAGCAGACATAATATTTTATTCACCGACATCCTCTTATGTACATAGCAGGCTGATGAAATTTTCTTTATAATGCAATTTCCAATGACATAAAAAATAAATACCGGTATAAACTTATTCCTAAGTTTATACCGGTATTTATACAGTTCAAAGGGAATTACCGCGTATCTTTATTCAAGTGAAATCATTCATGTTATAGTGAAATGAGTAGAATTCATATGCCTCTATTGAACATTATTTTAGAAAGATAATGCTACTATTGTATTGTGTTCCATCCCATTCGGTAGACACTAGCTTTTCACCGGAAGGACTCCAACTGGTACTCAGGTTTTCAATATCAACAGCAATCTGGGTGGACACTCCGGTTAACATATCATAAACATATAAACCGCTTGTCGTTGTATTGTTTCCATCTTCCTTCAGGTTATAAGCAATCCTTCGCTGATCCGGTGACCAAGATACTCCGTTCAGCTCCACACCGCTCGCAATGTTAATTTTCTCTCCACTTTCAAGATCATACACAAGCATGGTATTCTTGGTGCCCTCCGCTTGTAAGATTAACATTTGCTTACCATCGGGAGAAGGTATCGTATCATATACCTGACCCAAGTCAAGACTAATCTTTTCCTTGGTATTCAAATCCAACTTCATTAAGGTTCCATCATATTGTGTATTGAAATAAACGCTATCATTTAATTTTTCAACAAGATATAATGCTTCCTCTTTTAATTCATCGATTAAAGAGAGTTTACCTGTAATGTCAGCCAAATAAGCTCCGCCGCTATAAGATGCACCAATCACAGTTTCATTATCTGCCCATTTAGCACTCATGCCTCCGCCGATAGGTTCTCCCATGATCCCAAAGCTTTTCAATGTGTCCATGTTCATAACGTAGAATGCAGGATCACCCAAGGAATACTCATAATACAGAAGAAATTTCTTATCCTTGGAGAAGGCAGCCCCGTCTAGGAACACCTCCTTTTGCTCTTTCACCAGCTTGTATTCCTTCGTGTTAATATCGAACAAGTATAGGCTCCTAGGATAGCTTTCAGACAATTCAGCCAGACTCATCTTATCCAGTGACTCATTTTCCTTAGATACAATTACGGTATCTTCATTCATCCAATCTGTAATATTCACCTTATCATAACGATCAATTTTCTCCACCGATATAGTAGGCTTACTTTCTTCCTTCTCGGAATCATCAATAATGGTTATGGTTTTTCCAGGCTCCTTAATGGTAACCTTTTGTTCTTCTTTTTCACACGCGGTCATGGTGAAAATTAATCCTATCGTAAGTATCGTTCTTATGAAATAAGTATTTTTCATTTAAAGCACCTCCTTGATATATTTATCTTATCAAGAATATATCTCAATAATATATACAGATGTTTCAAGTACGTAAATAAATGTTTCGGATTTGTAAATATTCTAGAATAACTATCTATCCTTTGAATAAGTTTGTATCCATCCTTTGAATTAGTTTATATCTGCCCTATGGATTACTTTATACCTATCTTCTGAATTAGTTTATAACTGCCCTATAAATTAGTTTATATCTTCCCTTTAGCTTAGTTTATGCCTCCGGGAATGAGATGCGGAAGGTGGTGCCGTTTTCATCCGAATTGATCAGTTTAATAGAGCCTCCCTGCTTATCGATATACTTCTTCACAAGTGACAGACCAAGGCCTGCACCTCCGCTTTGTCGTGATCTATTCTTATCCACCGTATAGAAGGGTTCGAAAACTCTGGTAACTGCCTCCTTCGGGATTCCTATTCCGGTATCGGTAATCTCAATATATACCTGTTCCTCATGAATATAATTCTTTACAAATATTTTACCATCGATTTTATTATATTTAATAGCATTATCCAAGAGATTGACCAGGATGATAATAATACTGTCTTTATCGGCGTTTACATAGGCCTCTGTTAATTCGGCTTCCAGCTTAATGCCGAACTTATTCATCTTACCACTCAGGCTTTGTAGCACGGAGGACGTTATTTGATTGATCTCTATTTTTTCCGGATTATATTCAAAATCATATTTCTCTAAGGTTGATAGCTGCAATACCTTATCCACCATTTCATACAAACGCTCCGTCTCACTTTTGATATTCGTTTGAGCAGTTTCCAAAAGCTCATCATCGTCCGGATACATTTCCAGCAAATCCAGATAGGCTTTGATGGAGGTCAGAGGTGTCTTGAATTCATGAGTCACATTCCCAATGAATTGTTTTTGTTGCTGATCCAGAAGAGATAATTTATTCACTGCCAGAGTCAGCTTCTCCTGTTCCTCCTCCATGTCTTTCAGCGTAGACCTGATCTGATTACTCATGGCATGGATGCCCACACTCAATCGACCGATTTCATCCCTTCGCCTTAGTACAGTAATCTCATAGTGTCCTTTGCGAACCCTGTCCACCATTTGTTCCAGTTTGATAATCCCGATAGCAAAGGAGTTAAAATAAATATATGCCAGAATAAAACTGAGAATAAATATACTGGCACCTATCGTGATAAATGTCTGCCTGATCCGGTTATAAAATTCATTATCCTCTGTTAGTGAGTAATAGAATTGTATCACTCCGACCTGCTCATTTTCTACGTTTAAGGGTGTCAGGTAATAAAGCATATCCTGTTCTACCAGATAGGCTGTTTTACCCTCTAATGCAAATTCCAAAGTCTGGCCAATACTATCCGGTCTACTTGGAGTTGTTTTCTTACTAACAACCTTCCCATTCTCATCATACATAACTACTGTTTGGCCGGTAAGTAATTCTAATTGCTTGGCAAATTCGACTCCCTTCGTATTTAGGAAGATCTGTGGTATCTTATTTGATTCAGCCAAAATGGTCTGCATAAAATATACATTCGCTGTCTCTGTCTGCCTCGCAAGGTATTTCTCATACTGCTCCACTTGGTTTATCTTAATTCCTCTTAATACCAGCAGGCTTAGAATGAATACGGTAAGTAGCAGTAGCGCGGCTAGAAATATACTGAATTTAATCTTAATGCTGATTCTCACTGTGACCTCCTAATGCTTTATAACCAATTCCATGAACAGTTTGAATGCTTTCGCTATAATCTTCTCCCAATTTCTTACGTAACCTCTGAATATGAATGTCCACAGTACGGGTACCTCCATAATAATCCATACCCCATACCAAATCGAGCAGCTGCTCTCTTGTAAATACCCTGTCCGGGGAGGATACTAGGAGTTTTAACAGATCGTATTCCTTAGGTGTTAATTCAAGTACCGAATCACCGGCATATGCAGTACGATGACTAACATGAAGTTCGATTCCTCTCAGATTAATCTCAGCAGTTTCTTCCTTGGCCTCCACCTTCTGCATTCTTCTAAGCAATGATTTTAGTCTGGCAAGTAGCTCCCGCATATCAAAAGGCTTAGTCATATAATCATCGGCGCCTAGTTCCAGTCCCAATATCTTGTTGACGATATCTTCCTTGGCTGTCAGCATGATAACACCGATACGACCTTTATCCTGTAACTTCTTGAGTATCTCATATCCATCCATACCCGGAAGCATAACATCAAGAATGATAGCATCGGGTTCGAACTCCTGCAGCTTCTTGATTGCTTCACCTCCATGATAAACAACTTCAGCTATATACCCTTCTCTCTTCAGAGCATAAACAATCGCATCTGCAATTCTTTGCTCATCTTCAATTACTAAGATTTTTTCTTTCAATTGACCACCCCTTCTATGTTAAGGATAGATATATATGCTATTATTTCCTCATTACCTATTAAAATTATAAATGTGTAAATATTATACGACTTTCTACTATATAATTCAATGATGGCGATATGGCTGTCAAATAGCAATTCCGAAAATGATAATCCACAAAAAACAAAGATTGGAAGACAAGTTGATGATTTGGTAGGCCCGTGCAAACAGGGTATACCAAATCATCAACTTGTCTTCCAATCCTAGGGGATTATATATACCGCATTTATGCGATCTTATCGTTCATAATATTCCTTTTTCTTATTAATACCATAATTAATGACATACAAACTAACAATATCCCAAATGAAATGTAATAAAGCAGTCGGGGGTTCAATTTATACAGAAAACCGGACGCAAAACCGGATATGGCACCGAAAATTGAAATGATCGTATTATTGAGTGAATAGATACCGGCTCTTTCCGTTCCTTTGGTTGCATTCGCCAATGTGACATCAATAAATGGTCTCGAAATACTGAATCCCACCGCAAATATCATCATATTTATAATCGCTATGGTTAGGCTGCCCAAGGGTATCACAGTAAAAAGCAGCGTAGCCAGTGCCATTATGATAAATCCCGCGATCATATTTTTCAGCAAGTTGAAGCGACTAATAATAGGTATTACAAATAAAAAGACTAACAGCATAATGCCGGAATTCACACCACCCAAGATAGAAATAGAGGCTTTTTCTATTCCAAGAACTTCTGTCATATAAGGCGCGAAGTAGAGGCTTGAGTATGAGCCAATGAGCATATAGATATTAAACAATACAATGATACATAATACCAGGATTAATTCCGTGTTCGTCTTAAGCAGTGCGAAGGTGTCCCGATACAGCCCTTTTTTGAATTGATCTAGAATGTGCTTCCGGCTATGTTGTTCTCGAATTTGCTTTCCTATATGAGTCTCTGTATAGAAATGATTTCTTCCTAAAATCATAATAGTCATACTAATAATTGCTATAGCAAGGAATATCCTTTCGGCATTCGGTATTCCCATTAGCTTTACCACTATTCCTGAAACAGGAGTGATGATCCCTGTTGCAATGGTAATGATATTCAGCAGATTGAAAGCTGCCACGCGCTGTTCATTATCCGCATCTTCAATCACCATAAGATTCCAGGATACTGCGACAATCCTCACTGAGGAGTTTACAATCTGAGCAAGGGCAAACATCCAGAAGTTGTGGGCAAAGAAATAGATTGCTAATGCTATTGGCCAGCTGATTAAATCAAAAATTAATGTTGTCCTCTTTCTTCCAAGGGCATCCGTAATGATGCCGCTAAATAAGGAAAAGCATGTACCTGTAACAAAACCGATAGAAATTAGTAAGCCGATCTGTTGATCCGTAATTCCCTGGCTTTTCATATAAAGACTGAGATAAAAATTATACAATACAAAGGGAATTCCCCACATGGGTTCAAAAAGAACCGATACACGAGTGTTTCCTTTTAGTATTTTAAAAGATTGAATGATGTTTCCAGAACTTTGCTTTGCTATCATGATTTATGTGTCACCTGTTTAGGATGTATCTTAACCCTTCCCTTAGCATATTTTAAATGTCCGTTACCACCAATTATACTTAATCTTCCTTCATAAGTAAAGCATCCTCCACCACTTTCGGTGTTGCAGTTGAGCACAAAGAAACCTTAAAACGATTGATTCGAAGGCTTCTATAACGGCGTTGTTATGCATTACCATATCTAGCTAGGAAGGTAGTGATTATCTCACTTATCATTGGTTCAACAGCTGCTTTATTAATACCGTCGGTAAAAAGAGCAGGCCACGTTATAGCTCCCTCAATCATAGCGTAGAAGACTCTGGCTGTAAGCAACAGATTATCCGATTTGATTTTGTTGTCTTCTACTGCTTCCTTAAGCCAATTAAGTAACATAAGATGAGAAGGCGGATATTTTGATACCGTCTCTCTGGCGTATTTAATATCATTTAGAAAGACCCTAGTTAAAAACCTGGATAATCCCAGTCGTTTAGGCGAATCAATCAGAAAGATTTCAGCATTAGCAAAAGCTAGTAATTGTTCTGCTAAATATTCTTCCGGGTTATATGTTATTGTCTTCAAGCTCTGGCGCTGAGCCAGAAAATCATCTACTATTGCTTGAAACAAATTCTCCTTACTGCCAAAGTGGTTATACACAGTTCGTTTAGAGACACCTGCTGTTTCAGCTATTTTATCCATACTTGCTAGCTCAAATCCCATATTGATAAAGACATCGATGGCACCATCCAGAATCGTTGCTCTTTTTTTACTTTTATCACGGCTTATATTTTGTGTCATTATAATGACTCCTTAAGTTAATTGTAAACTACACCGTATAGTGTAATTATCTATTGACTTTTATCTACTTACACTATATAGTATAATTAACTTCACTAAAAAAGACAATAAAATTCATGGCGAATAGTGTGAATTATTAAAATGCAATAATTCACACCTCAAAGTTTGTGCCTGCGAAATCCTCGGCACAAACTTATCCTTGGGTAGGCATAATAAGGATAGTGTGAATTATTAAAAAGCGATAATTCACACCTCAAA
>JAQZBA010000388.1 GCA_029239365.1 Herbinix sp.
TATAATTAAGCCATCAAATTCATTTATGATGGATCTTCTCAGATAAGTTCCTCATCAATAGAAGGAGTACTGTATATGGTAAGTATTCTTCATGACAATTCCTTACCCTTCGCTGACCGGCTGTATCAGATGCAGGAGGATTCCAGATATGATGTCGCAGACCCTCAGGTAAGCTATGGTCAGACCTCTTCCGAGGAGGAAAGTCTGCCGGACCCTTCCCTTTTTGCAGATATTCATGCTAAGCCTGCACCTCCCACTGTCCCAAAAGTCTTTCTCTCCAACCAATGTAGCTTTAATTGTGCCTACTGCGGTTGCCGAGCCAGTAGGGAGAATGCCCGACGTTACTGTAATACACCACGTGAATTGGCTGAAATAGCCTTGACCCAAGCAAAAGATAACGGCCATGGCATCTTTATTACCTCTGCCATCTATCGTAACGCGAATTATACCCAAGAAATCATCATTGAGACACTTCGTGTGCTTCGGAAGGAGCTCTATTATGATGGCTATATTCACGCTAAGATTATGCCCGGAGTTGACCCCTTACTAATCGAGAAGACAGGCAGATACGCCAACCGGCTAAGTGTTAATATTGAGGTTGCTCAGAATGCAGGTTATGAACGGATCGCAAAACAGAAGAACAAGGAGAATATCCTCGTTCCAATGCAGCAGATCAGTAATCTCGTACGAGATTCAAGACAATATCGAAGCAAAAGCAGTCCACTTCTGGCCAAGTCCCAGACAACACAGCTGATGGCAGGGAGTAGTGAGGAATCTGATCGTACCATTATGCGATTATCGAAGGCTCTATATCATAAATACAATCTCAGCCGTGTCTACTACACCGCTTTCCATTATCAAGATAAAGCAAAGGGTTACGATGAGCTCCCATTTACCCAGGTCCCCATCTGGCGTGTCAAACGGCTTTATCAGGCAGACCGATTACTTCAGCTTTATGACTTCTCTCCGGACGACATCACTCCGGAACAGTCCCCTGATCTTTGCGAGCACCTTGACCCAAAGATGAGCTGGGCTTTGCGTAATATTCACCAATTCCCGGTCGAAATAAATAATGCTGATTATGAACAGCTCCTTCGCATTCCCGGAATCGGTATCACCTATGCGCAGAAGATCATCCGTGCCCGCAGATATGGTCTCGTAACCCATCAGACGCTACGTAAAATCGGCATCTCCTTGAAGAAAAGCACTTATTTCCTAACTTGTAACGGCAAGTATGAAGGTGGTAATCTTCTATCGAATCCGGAGGTTTTATCCCAGCTTTTCTCCGAAGCTCCCAACAATGAAGTGCTACCATTATCCTCCATGCACTAACCTACTTGATTCGCAATGCAACAACTTAAGCTCTATCAGCCACGATTCCGGCTTATCCGGTATCGTGGCTTTTTATAAGTATGTGATTATACAAGATATAAGTCTAGGCTTATCGATTACTCAATTATATAACTTAAATCCAATAATAGTTGTATAGTACAGTGATATCGTAGGATAGTACATTGTGCTAAAAATGTTTATTACTTAAACTATATTTATAGTTACTGTTCGAATTGCTATGGTAGCTTCAGCTAAGAAGCTAAATATAGAATGTAAAGGTAAAGAGAGGAGCAATCAAATGTTAAGAATGAGAAAGTTAGTTGTCCTGTTGTTAGCTATCTTTGTAGTCTTTGGTATGGCAGCATGCAAAAAGTCAGAGGAAGCTTCCACTGACAAGGCAGCAGAGTCTATCACAGAAGCTAGCACCCCTACTCCTGTCGCAGAAGAAGTTGCTGCAACACCCACTCCGGTACCTCCAAGAGATTTAGGTGGTATTGAAATCGTTGTAGCAGATTGGTGGTCAACTGGTGAGGTGGTTGAGCCTGCTACACAAAAGGATGAAGACACCCTGGCTTATAGGGAAGAGCTTCAAAAGAAACATAATTTTACTATAGTACAGAAGAACATTGGTTCTTGGGCTGAATATCAGGAGATATTCACTACTTCCACTATGGCAGGCGATCCGATTGCAGATATTTTTATTATGGATCAGAAATTCGTTCCGGAACCGTTAAAGCAAGGCTTATTCTATCCTCTTAGCGAGCTTCCCAGCTTTGATCCTGCTAGCGAGACCTGGAACTCTTCTATGACAGATTATATGACCCAGAACGGTACGGTATATGGTTTTACAGAAGAGCAGAACGGCCCCGGCTTAGGCGTCTTCTTCAACAAGAGATTATTTGAAGAAGCCGGTTTAGATCCCGAATTACTATACGAATTACAGAAGAGCGGGGAATGGACTTGGGATAAGCTTGAAGAGCTATGTAAAACCTTAACAAAGGACAATAATGCAGATGGTATTACCGACATTTACGCAATCTGCGCCTGGCAGGTTGAAGTTGTTAAGGCTGCTGTATTCAGTAACGGCTCTGACTACATAAAGTTCAATCCGGCAACCGGTAAATATGAGAATAATCAGAATTCCGATGAATACCTAGATGGTGTAAAGCTTGGTGTAGACTTCTTCCAGAAGGGCTATATTAAACCTGATCCGGAAGGAGCTGATTTCACATGGTTTGAAGGTGCGTTCAAGAATGGCGAAGCTGCTATGTGTGTAACTGAGTGGTATCGTAATTCCGCATTTCAGGATATGGAAGATGATTGGGGCTTTGTATTCTTCCCTGCAGGACCGAAAGGACAGATGCGTACTATGTACACAGGTAATGTTCGTATCCTGCCGGCCGGCTTAGATGCACAGCATGCAGATGATGTTATGTGGGCTTACAGCCAGTGGGTAGGAACCGTTCCCGGTTATGAAGATCAAAGTACTGATTACTCCTACTACTATACACTGACACGTGATGCCAGAACTGTTGACGAGACCCTTATCCCGATGATTGAAGGACAGGGTGTTCGTTCCTTATTATATCAGGTTCCCGGCTTAAGCTTTAAGTATGGATCCAATATGGAAGGTGGCGGGCTTGGTGCCTTATCCGCAGTTGAGATTTCAGAAGCTGCATCTGCAACGTTTGATGCACTGATTGCTGATTTCTACACAGAATAATTATTTACTCTGGCATTCCAATTAAATAATAATCGAGGCTGTTATATTATAACCTTATTCGTTCTAAGCTGAGACTTTTACATTCTTGTGTAATAGCCCTGCTTTCCTCTAATGAGCCTATGATGCAACGGCCTCTCCTTAATCTCCTTATATGCAGTGACCTAACATACTTCCTACTTTGATAATTGCAGGATATGTCCGATTAATGTATGATAGATATGAGGAAATACAATACCGGGGAGGCTTTCATGAAGGTTATTGGCATCAGTATGAATAATCACTACAGTAAGGGTACTGCCGCAAACCAACCCCTTTGGTCTGAAGGCTATCTTTTGGTTCATTTCAGAACGCCTGCTACTGTAGTTTTAGAGGGAGCTGAGATCAATTCACCACCCAATTCCATAATCCTGTTTTCGCCGGGTACTCCCCATTATTATTACGCAAATCAGGATACACTGATCAATGACTATATCATATTCACAGCAGAGGATGACAATTTATGCACAGAGCTTACGATTCCTTTCAATACGATGATTAAGCTTCCAACCGTATTCGTATTCTCCCGTTGGATT
>JAQZBA010000389.1 GCA_029239365.1 Herbinix sp.
CTTCAGGTAGGGCATACGGCAGAGATGGAATTCGATGGAGAACGAATTGCTCGCAGGGGGATAGTTGTTGTTACTGTGAGCTACCGTCTGAATGTATTCGGATTTCTATGTCATACTGAGATTACAACAGAGAATCCATTGGCTCCTGCGAACTTTGGCCATCTGGACCAGCAAGCAGGAACGAAGTGGGTCAAACGTAATATCGCTGCTTTTGGTGGGGACCCTGATAATATTACCATAGGAGGTCAGTCTGCCGGAGGTGGCAGTGTATTAAGTCAACTCACTTCACCGCAGAATGAAGGTCTGTTTCATAAAGCCGTTGTTCATAGCGGAATAATCACCAAGCTATATCCGGGTAATCGTATGCCGATCAATTGGTTGGAATTACAGGAAGCAGAGAAAGATGGTAGAAGCTTTTTCGAATATCTAGGAGTGACCACATTATCGGAAGCTCGAAAGCTGAGTGCAGAGTATATCAACAAAAAAGCATTGGAATCCGGTAAAATGTGGAGTACAGTAATCGATCAAAGGTATAGTATTGGCAATGCGTTTGACCTAATCGTGGAGCATAAATACTGGCGGATGCCGATTATGATCGGGCACACCTCTTCGGAGTTTATGATGGCACCCAAAGCTTCAACCATAGAAGAACTTAAGAATATGGCTAATGATTTGTTCCGTGAGGATTCGAAGGAGTATCTGAAGCTTTGTAGAGCGAATACCGAAGGTATCGAAGCGGTAAGAAACAATGCAGCTGTAAGGTCGATTGAATATGCTATCAGAGTAGCTGCTCATGCGATTGCAGGGGATGATAGCTCTTTTTCCATGTACTATTACAATTTTGATGCAGACATCCCTGGGTGGGATAATCCGGGAACATTTCATTCTGTAGATTTGTGGTTCTTTTTTGAAACTCTTGCGAAATGCTGGCGACCTTTTGTAGGCAGGCATTATGATCTTGCCCGTCAGATGTGTAACTACCTGACTAATTTCATTCGTAATGGTGACCCGAATGGTAAGGATGTTACGGAAGAAAATATGCCATATTGGGAACCCTATACGCGGAAGGAACCCTATGGTATGGTATTCAGCAATGAACCGGAGTTTGTCCGAGAAGAACCATCCGAGATGATGAGGTTCTTGATCAGAGAATTTTTTCTACAGCAATTCGATGGTAAGTATGCATCATCGATTCTTGACCGGTAAGAGGTAAGAAGGATTCTGGCAGCAGGAGTGATAAAAAGAGGAGCCATAGTGCCTGTTTCAATCAGATAATATATTGGGGATGTTGCAAACGACAATTGTTAGTTTTGCAGCATCCTCATTTTTGTCGATTCGATGGATAGATACTGAAGAAGAACTTTATAATATTTAATTCTGGGTAGGAAGCTTCAATGGTTGATGTATTCAGGAAAATATGGTAATATTTAAATATTATTTTATGCGATACAAGCTTAAAATATATGAAAATAGATAGGAATGTATTACTGACTAAGAAGTATTATGAGGACCACGGAAAGACGAACAAGCTTAGTTTTCGAAGCGATAAAAATAAAATAAATAATACGAGGTAAAGTATGGAGACAGAAAGATTAATCCTGCGTGTGGCTAAACCAGGCGATGAAGAGGATCTATTCGAGATACGCAACAGTGAATTTGTTCTTAAGTACAATTGTATGAAGATCATAACGAAAGAGGAGTTACAGGAACAAATTACAAAGGACATGGAATCCGAGGACACCTACTGTATCGAACTCAAGGAAAGCAGCAAAGTGATTGGTAAGGTTGATATAGATCCGGATACCTTAAGATATGGAGTGAAGGCGTTAGGTTTATCCTATTATCTTGGAGAAGAGTATTCTTCTAAGGGCTATATGACAGAGGCGTTAAAAGAGATGATACGGTATGCTTTTGAGGAAAGACAGGCAGAGGTTCTATCCGTAAGATTATTCAAGGACAATGGTGCCTCCGGAAGGCTGGCAGAGAAATTGGGATTTGTCTATGAAGGATGCATCAGAAGAGGTGTTAAGGGTCATCAGGATATTATATATGATGACATGATCTACTCCATCCTGAGAGAGGAATATGATTCTGTAAATTGATCAATTAATAATAGAAGCTTGTGAGCTTCTGTTGATAAGGAGGGGGATATTATGGCAACCGAGGGCAAGAAAATAGCAGTAGTTACCGGAGCAAACTCCGGAATGGGTAAGGCAACGGTAGCAGCGCTGGCAGATCGTGGCTATACTGTAGTTATGCTTTGCAGAAATAAGGCAAGAGGCGAGGCGGCTTTAGAAGAATTGCAAATGATTAAGAATAGGGATATCCACCTGATGAGTTGTGATCTCGGTCATATGGATGATATCCGACGTTTTACCGATGAATTTAAAGTAAGCTATCCAAGGGTGGATGTATTAGTGAATAATGCAGGAGTTGTATCTCTGGACCGCAGAATAACCTATGACGGATATGAGGAACAGTTTGGTGTGAATCATCTGGGACATTTTCTCCTGACGCTGCGACTATTAGATAAGATGGTACAGGGTAGCAGAATTATTGTTGTAGCATCCGGAGCGCATAAGGTAGGTAAGATTCATTTTGATGATATCAATCTGAAGAAGGGTTTTCATGCAATAAAAGCATATGGTCAATCGAAGCTGGCGAATGTTCTGTTCACCAGAGAGCTGGCATTGAGAGTAAAAGCAAGAGGAATAACTGTCAATTGCTGCCACCCCGGTGCGGTAGCAACTTCCATGGGAGTAGACCGCATTACCGGTTTTGGATCGTCAGTTACGGGTATACTTAAGAATATATTTTTATCACCGGAGGAAGGCGCTAAGACGGCAATCTATCTGGCTACCGGTTCGGAGGGTGGTAAAGTTACTGGTAAATATTTTTATCGTTGCCAAATATCTGCAACCTCGAAGGCAGCCAAAAGCCGTTCCCAAGCAAAGCAGTTGTTTGAACTAAGTGAAAAGCTTACCGAGGAATACTTACCATTGTAAATATTAGAATATCATAGAATAGAGGACAAGATACGATGGAAGATCGGAATCTGAATTCGGAAATCCTGGATAAGATGACTAAGGTATGTATCTGTAAAGGAATACCCAGATCTACGATGAAAAATGCAATTAAGAATGGAGCAAAGACTTTAGCTGAGGTTCAGAAGGCTACGGGAGCAGGAAGTGGTCCCTGCGGCGGTAGAAGATGCACACCAAAGATTCTGGAGCTCTTAGATTCAATGTCAGAGAATTTAGAGTAAGAGAATGAGCTGCATCAAAGATGCAGTATTGGAGGTTAATGTGAGAGTAAATGATAAATTACAGCTAGTTACCTTCTCAGAGCTTACCAATGTTAAGGTCCATGGCCGTTCTACAGAAAATCGGTCTCCATTGACTTTGTTTTGGACAGGTAGCGCGGTCGAGCTCAATGCAAGAGGCTCGGAGTTATGGCTTGAGGTAGAAGCGGATTTTGATATGTATGAGCCTTGGATTAGCATATTAATCAATGGAGCGTGTGTCAGCCGTCAGATGATAACGGCCGGAAGGTACTGGATCTGCGTATTCCGTGGCATGAATGAGAAGGAAGTTAAGAACGTACGTATCATAAAGGATGTTCAAGC
>JAQZBA010000390.1 GCA_029239365.1 Herbinix sp.
CAACGTATTCTAAGGCTTCTGAAGGTATTATTCGTAATTATGAGGCTGCAAACAAGACGAGTCTCATGATGATTAGTAAGTTTTTCGCTCTGGAGCTGCAGAATATTACTGCGAGAGTAGCCGAGCTTGCTTCGAATAATGATCTGAAACAGTACTACTCAGGCGCCTTACAGGATAAACCGGCGGATGAGATGACTTCATTAGAGATTATCCGCTCTCAGGTACGTAACATGGGTAATGTGGATCAATATCTGGAGGAGCTTTATATTATTGCGGCTTATGGAGATGGCGTATCCCATTCCGGAACCTTCGAGGTTAAGAAGTATGAAGATTTCAAAGCTTCTTATGAGGTAAAAGCAGTAGCAGAATCCGGTGCGAGCTCAGCTTGGATTGGATCCCATCCTTATCTTGATTCTGAAATCAGTGAAAGCGGAGCCGCGAACAAAGATAACTATTGCTTAACCTACATCAGTTCCTTTATTGATGCACGTAATCAACGTTCCGGCTATATCATTGCAGATATTAAGAAAAGCTTTGTACTTGATGCGCTAGCAGATGCAGACTTTGGCGAGGGAAGCTATACCGCCTTCATTTCGGCAGATGGCAGGGAGATTATGAATGAGGGGGAAGGTTATTCCTTTCTGAACCAGGAATTCTATACTTCAGCATTAAAGGCAGAAGAAGTCAGTAAGGCAGAGTATGTGGAATTAGAGGGAGCTTCCTATCTCTTCATCTATACGAAGCTCGGTGTCGGTAAGGCAATACTATGTACTCTGATTCCGGAGAGTGTTATTTTGTCGCAGGTATCCGGCATACGTGCCTTTACGGTTGCGATTGTCATTATTGCTACCTTAATTGCAATTCTTGTGGCGACCTTTATCTCCGCTGGGATCTCCAAGGCACTTCACCGTACGAATATCGCCTTGCATCATGTAGCAGAAGGAGATCTTACCACGCATCTGGAGATCGGACGGCAGGATGAATTCGGAATCTTAGGTAATAGCATTAACCATATGATCCAAAGTATGCGAGAATTGATTGTTAAGATGACCGGTGCCAGTGCGACTGTCTCCGTGAACTCCGAAGCAGTAACCGGAACTTCTGAGCTTTTATTCCGGGCAACCAGAGACATCTCTAAGACAGTGTGTGATATCGAACAGGGAATTACGCAGCAAGCTCAGGATGCGCAAGACTGTCTTGCTTTGATGTCCAGCCTAGCGGAACAGATCAACGAGGTTCATGAGAATACTGATGAAATTGACCGGATTGCAGTAAGTACAAAACGTATTCTGGGACAGGGAATGGAGACAGTAAATGAACTCGGTAGAAAAGCGAAAGGAACCTCCGAGATTACAAAGAGTGTAATTCGTGATATTACGAACCTGGAGCACGAAACATTTACAATCAGTGATATTATTGGTACTATTAATGATATTGCCGGACAAACGAACCTCTTATCCCTCAATGCTTCCATTGAAGCAGCAAGGGCAGGGGAGGCTGGCAGAGGCTTTGCCGTAGTTGCCAGTGAGATCAGAAAATTGGCAGAACAATCAGCTCAGGCTGCCAATAAGATAGGCCTCATAATCGGCCATATCAATGAACAGACGAAGAAGACAGTGGCAACGGCCAGACAAGCGGAAGATATTGTGGCTTCACAAGAGGTGGCATTATCTGATACAATAAAGGTATTCATAGAAGTGAACGAGCATGTAGGTGACTTAACCACGAATATGAATAAGATTGTCGAGGGTATAACAGGTATGGAGAGAACGAAGAATGATACCTTGAGTGCCAACGAGAGTATTTCTGCAACGACAGAGGAATCCGTGGCTGCTACCAATGAATTAAGTGTAACCGTAGAAGAGCAGCTGCAAGCAGTGGAGAAGTTAAATGAATCAGCGACAAAGCTTTCGATGCAAGCAAAGGATTTGGAGGCTGCAGTATACTACTTTAGACTTTCACAGGAGACTACATAAACTTATTGACTAAATTGTTATTAGAGGAGATTATAAATGAAGCAATATACCGTGATACTCGTAGACGATGAAGAAGACGTACGCCAGGCGATTATTAAAAAGCTGGATTGGGAAAGCATCGGATTTCAGGTGATCGGTTATGCTGACAATGGAGAGGATGCTCTGGAGATAGCAGAGCGTCTTCTTCCGGATGTCGTTATGACAGATATAAAGATGCCTTTTATGGATGGGTTAACCTTATCCAAAAAACTAAAGCAGATTTCAAAGGACATTAAAATTATTGTGTTTTCGGGTTTTGATGAGTTTGAGTATGCCAAAGAGGCAATCAAGCTTGAGGTTGAAGAATATATCCTAAAACCGATTAATGCCATCGAACTGAAAGGTGTGTTTGAACGTATTAAGGTGAAGCTGGATAGCGAGATAAATAGTAAACGAGACATGGAGCAACTTAGGAATTATTATAAAGAAAGTCTTCCTGTGATGAAAGAGCAATTGTTGATCGGGTTACTTGAAGGCAGGCTACAGAAGAAACGATTAGAAGAGCGGATGAAATTCTATGAGATTAATTTGGACTCCCCTTACTATATGGCAGGGATTGTACGAATGGATTCCTCTAATGGTAAAGTTAGGTCAGAGGATGAATATCTTGGGAAAAGTGGTCTCATTACCTTATCCCTGAAGCAGATTGTAGATGAGAATCTGGCTAACAATCTGGATTATATCAGCTGTTTTTATTTAGAAACCGTTGTTGTGATTGCACTACTTAAGGAGCCAAAGCAAAGTAAAGATTTTATCCATATCATGGATCAGATATGCAAGAGTGCTTATCGTATTCTAGAGCATAACACCTGTGCGGGAATTGGTTTTCTGTGTAACGATCTGATGGAGCTCAGCCATTCCTATCAAGGAGCGAAAAGTGCCATCGATTATCGTATTTTATTTGATACAAATCAGGCAATCTATATTCAAGACGTTGAAACCCAGGAAAATACTCAGAATGTATGGGAAAGCAGATATACTGAGAATATCCTGCGGGAGATTAAATTAGGAGAAGTGGAAGATCTGGTGAAAGCAGTCCAGGATCTGATTAATTATATTAAGAATTCGAATATTTCCTTTCAATTATATCAAGTATCACTCATGGAGATGGTAACGGAGATTTTTAAGCTCGGACGTGCCTATCAATTGGATTTAGACAAAGTCTTCGGACAGGATTTTAATATTAATACCAAGATCTATCAGTTTGATTCTCTGGAGGCATTAAAGCAGTGGCTCCTAGATAGTTGTGTTAAGGTTCGAAGCAGCATCCGTAGAGAACGTACCGATACAGCGAAGCTCTTAATTAACAAAGCTCTGGATTTTCTTGGTAAGCATTACTGTGACAGTGAATTATCGGTAGATACCTTATGTAGTCACTTGAATGTGAGCGCAACCTATTTCTCAATTCTATTCAAACGGGAGACAGGACTCAGCTTTGTCAATTACCTTACTAAGGTGAGAATGGAGAAAGCCCTTCAATTGCTGAATACGACAGACGAGAAGACCTATAATATCTCGAATATGATAGGCTATACGGAGCCGAATTATTTCAGCTATGTGTTTAAAAAACATTATGGGGTATCGCCTTCTAATTACAGAAAGAATAA
>JAQZBA010000391.1 GCA_029239365.1 Herbinix sp.
AAACCCGACATTGCCGTCGACTACGATAATCTTCTGATGAGATCGGTAATTCATATAGAGTTTATCCGTGTATTTATTAATCGGATTGAACACTCTAATCTCAAACCCCTCTGCTTCCAGGCTACGCTTGAAATTCGAGGGTGTACGAAGCATGGCACCAAAATCATCATAGAGGAATAATACCTTAACACCTTCCGCTATCTTGCGAAGCAGTAGTTGATGCAGACGTTCCCAGAGCACTCCCTCTCCAACAATAAAGAAATTGAGAAGAATAAAATTCTGAGCCTTTGCAGTCTCCTCAAAAATTGCATCAAATACATCCTCACCCATTGGGTAATAATCTACTTTATTATTCTTATATAAAGGAAAAGAATTTGATTCCAGATATCTAGCTGTCCTACTCTTGGTTGGATATTTTTCTGAGAACTTCCCAACCACCTCCGAATCATAATCCAGGAACTTTGCCCCTCTCTGAAGCTTCGCTAGGATACCTTTTTCAAGCTTCATGATTCTTCGATTGCCCCATAACATAAACATAATATGCCCTGAGATAGGTAATGCCGCTATGATACAAATCCAACCGATCTTATAGGAAGCATTGCGGTTATCATTCACCAACCCTACAACAATAATAATACTGAGTACCTGAAGTGTAGTGTACAGATAAATAGTATATTCTCTAAGTGCAAATGATAGATAGATAATTAAGGCAAATTGAAACAATACCAGAAGACCCACTAAGACTGCGCGTAACACGCCGCTCAGGTAGCTCTTAATTGTTCCGGTCACTTCCTCCTTCAAATCCTTGCTCATTTCACGCACCCCCTTCTTGATTAGTTTTTCCTTTAAGTCATTCAATGCCATTTCACCTTTTCTAACCTTCATATTGGGAAATGCTTTCACTAAACGAATATGCGATTTCAGCATCCTGATATTTTGATACCGACCAAAGAATTCTACCATCTTTGCTTCAATCTCAGGTCTTAATTCTTTCATGCCTATTCGACTATGCTTAGCTTTCGAATTAATTTTAATTTCAATACGAGATCTTACCTCAGTGAAAAAGCTTAATAAGTGTAGCTCGGATAGTCTCTCGATTAATTCTCCGCCGGTTTCATATAATCTCGTTGTCTCAATATATATCGTCATGTCCTGACGCAGATTCTGTAACTTGGCCAAAAGCCGGTCGAACTTAACTGAGGTTATGATTGCAGTAATAATGTCTGTAATAAATAGTGGAATAAACACATAACCCAAAATTTCTCCAGTTTGCCTCGGAAAGCTTGAAATCAGAGAATCAATCCCCGGATGTAGTACATGTAGCATAACGAGAGCAAGTGCTCCCCAGAAAAGAGATACCAGAAGACATACCCTACCCTTAAGATTGAAACGAAATTTACTATAATCCCACCATCTGGTATGGAATATAATCTCCATCAATAAGGAAGTAATATATTCCAGTGCTGTAGCCAGCAGTACACTTCCGAAAAACACAAGCACCAGATTGTTCCTGTTCTGCCAAAAAACCAAATATAAAAGTAATGCTCCACAACCATAGATTGGTATCACCGGACCGGTTAAAAAGCCTCGGTTTACAAATGATTTCTTCTGAATGGATACCAAGCAGGTTTCATAAATCCAGCCAATTACTCCATAAAGTAGAAACACATAGAATATGTAATAAAACTCCTGTCCAAAAATTCTCATGCTCCACATAAGTAACTGTTCTCCCCTTTTAACTCATACAAAATAATGCAAAACTACGAATTAATCCCTATTGTGGATATTCTAACACACACACCTCTAAATTACAGTACCTTTTTTCATCTGTAACCAGGCGAACTTCTGTAACCCGCTAGATTCAGGGGAATCACCGCAAGAACAAAGCACAGCTTGCTGACACTTTCACACCCGAGCGTACCCGACATCCAACTTCCTATGAGTGCGCTGTGCATCATTAAAAAATCGTATTTTATTTCCCTACGCCTTCTTCTATTGTTATAGATTATATGATAAAATATGATACATACCGAAAGGAGGGACTTTATGATAACCAGACAATTTTCCTTAGAGCAGATGCCTGAATATCCCTTTGAACAAAATTATGATATCCGTAAGCTTGTGTTCTTCGATATCGAGACTACCGGATTCGCAGCAGATTCTACTTATCTGTATCTAATTGGCTGCGCTTATTATAACGAAGGCTCCTTCCATCTGATACAATGGTTCGCGGAGGATATTCGCGAGGAAGCGAAGCTTATTACCGCCTTCTTTGAATTCCTGAAGGATTACGAGGTACTGCTTCATTATAATGGCACCGGCTTTGATCTTCCTTATCTGCAACGCAAATGTGAGCGGCTTAAGCTCGATTATTCCTTTGATCAATGGATCAGTATTGATATCTATAAGAAAATAGGTCCCTATAAGAAAATATTCCGATTGAATAATTTCAAACAAAAGACCATTGAGACCTTTTTAAATATTAATCGTACCGATACCTTCAGTGGTGGTGACTTAATCCAGGTATATCAGAGCTATTTGGGTAAAAAGCATTTTGAGACTCTTCGTAGCAAGCGTAATCCCGGTACTATCTTTGAGACTCCCTCCGAGGCAGAGATACTATTAAGGCATCTCCTGCTCCATAACGAGGATGATCTTAGAGGACTTATCTTAATCAGTCCTATTCTATCCTATGTAGACTTATTCGAGAAGCCCATCCGTATTTTGCAAGCCGGTGTTGATGGAAATACTTTTACGATCCTTTTTGATACCTCCGCCACTCTGCCGGTTCGTATCACCTTTGGTAATGATCTGGCACGCTTTACTGCTATGGGTAACAACGCCTCCCTCACGATTCAGATCTATGAGGGTGAGCTGAAACATTTTTACGATAATTATAAGGATTATTATTACCTAACCACAGAGGATGGAGTGATACATAAAAGTCTTGCCCATTTTGTAGACAAGGAATACCGTGTTAAAGCGAAGCCTTCGAATTGCTATACGAAAAAGCGAGGTATCTTCGCCCCTCAATATGAACTTCTGTTTACTCCCTGCTTTAAGCTGGAGCATCAAAGCAAGCTCTCCTTCTTAGAGATCCATACAGACTTCTTATTACAGGAGGAGAATCTGGAACAGTATGTGAAGCATATCTTACATCATGTAGTATCAAAGGCAACCTAACTACCCTTCGTACCAGTATGAACAGCGATTTATCAAGTGAGGTTCTTGTACCAATCACATTACTATGCGTTATTCTAAATATGATTACACCACAATAGGTACACCACAAAAAAAGGCTCTCCGGTATTCACCGGAAAGCCTTACTTTTATTATGCTTCTGTTACAGGAATGATTTCCTTCTTGTTGTAAGAACCACAAGCCTTACATACTCTATGAGGAACCATGAGCTCACCACATTTACTACATTTTACTAAGTTGGGAGCACTCATCTTCCAATTAGCTCTACGGCTATCTCTTCTTGCTTTAGAATGTTTACCTTTAGGACAAATAGACATTGTCACACCTCCTTAAAATTGTTAAAGATATCTCGGATTACTGACATTCTGGGATCATAACCGAAAGTGTCACAATCACATG
>JAQZBA010000030.1 GCA_029239365.1 Herbinix sp.
TTTTAGATCTAATTCTCTTGACTCTGTTCCGGTTCCATAATTGCAAAGGGAGTAGCCATACTATATAATGGATCCATATGGTCCATCTAAACCGATATCATAAAAATGGAGGCTAAATGCTATGGAGGAAGTTAGGAAGCAGGAAGGTAAGGGAAAGAGAAGCTTAGTAAAATGTCAGGTATGCGGTGAAATATTCGATGCTACACTGGACAATTGTCCGGTCTGTGGTGTAGGCCGTGAATTCTATGTTCCGTATGAAGAAGAGGAGATATCCTTTCAGAATAATACAGATGATGTAATTGTCATATTAGGAAATGGTGCAGCCGGTATCAGTGCTGCGCAGGCAATCAGGGAAAGAGATCGCACCTGCTCGATCTATGTCATTTCTGAGGAAGCGGTATATAGCTATAACCGCCCGATGCTTACCAAATCATTAAGTACCTTGAGCAATGCCGAGGAGATAGCAATCCACAACAAAGCCTGGTATAAGGAAAAGGATATCATTAACCTGTTGAATACAAAGGTGACAGCGATTGATACGGAGGATAAGCTGATTAAATTATCGGATGGAACCGATCTGACCTACGATAAATGTATCTATGCATTGGGGGCTGAATGCTTTATTCCCCCGTTCTCAGGGTCGGACAAACAGGGGGTAATTGCTATCCGCAGCTTTGCTGATGTAGAAAAGATCAGAGCTATGATGCCCTCGGTAAAAAATACCGTTGTCATCGGAGGTGGAGTCCTTGGATTGGAAGCAGCCTGGGAGATGAGTAAATCCTCCAAGGTAGCAGTTCTGGAGGTGGCAGACAAGCTGATGGTCCGCCAGTTGGATGATGCTGCCGGTCAGCTGATGGGTGAGATAATCGAAGGACTAGGAATTGAGTTTCGTATCAATGCGAAGATTATTGAGATTACAGGGGAAGATAAGGTAACCGGGGTGAAGCTGGAGAATGGCGAGAGTTTCCCGGCTGACCTTGTTATTATCTCTTGTGGAATAAGAGCCAATACTGCAATTGCGAAGGATGCCGGTATTCATATAGATCGTGCGATTGTTGTGAATGAACGAATGGAGACGAGTATCAAGGATGTCTATGCCTGTGGTGACTGTGCTCAATTTCAGGGAATCAATTATGCCATCTGGCCTCAGGCACTTGAGATGGGTAAAATAGCCGGTGCTAATGCAGCAGGAGAGAACATGACCTATGAGACAGTACCTGCAGTATTGACCTTTGAGGGTATGAACACAGCATTATTTTCAGCCGGTGATAATGGTAAGAACTCTGAACGAAGCTATAAGACCATAGAAAATGGGGATTCTGTGAAGAAGAGCTATGAGAAATATTATTTCTATCAGGACCGCTTAGTCGGAGTGATTCTAATCGGAGATACATCGAATATGATAGCACTAACCGAGGATCTTCAACAGGGACAATCCTATGAGATAGTGGAGAGAAAATACAAGAAAAGTATTTAGGCATGCTGGGCTTAGTGGGAGAAATGTAATAGTGGAGTGTTGCACATTAACAATTATGTAGCGCTCCTCTTTTCTTGGCCTATTAGATCAGATGGATTGAATATTGGCCTAGCCATACCAATATATATAATAACGAGACAACATGAATCATGGTGAGGTTATGGGCAATAGAGAAAAGATGGATATGAATGAAAAACCGGATAGATCAGATAATGAAGAAGCGGACTTAAAGCGGATAACCAATACAGCATTATTTGTTAAGATAGGGATTGTTGTATTAAGCATTATTGCAATCATTAGCTTGGGTATCAAGATACTCCCGCAGGCTATTACTGTAACCAATATTAACAGTATCAGAGAACTGCCTATTTATTGTGTAGATACGAAGGAGAACAAAGTAGCCATTAGCTTTGATGTGGCTTGGGGTGATGAAGATATCAAGGATATCCTAACGATATTAGGGAAAAATGATGTGAAGGCTACCTTTTTCATGACCGGCGAATGGATCAACCAATATCCGGAGGATGTGAAATTGATTGCCAAAGAAGGCCATGATCTTGGCAATCATAGTGAGAAGCATATGCAGATGACGCAGCTCTCCAAGGAGGAGTGCTTGGCTGAGATTATGAAAACCCATGAACGAATCAAAAAACTGACAGGAATCGAGATGAAGCTGTTCCGATCTCCTTATGGTGATTATAATAATGTCTTAATGAGTGCTGCCAAAGAGTGCGGCTATGATACGATACAATGGGATGTTGATAGCATGGACTGGAAGGATTATGGAGTTGATGGTATTCTTAAGAAGACATTGTCAAACGATAAGCTTGGCAATGGCTCCATTATTCTTTTACACAGCGGTACAAAATATACTGCGGAAGCCTTGGAATTAGTTATAGTAGGCTTAGAGGATCTGGGGTATCGGATTGTTCCAGTGTCGGAATTGATTTATACCGGTGAATATACAGTGGATAAGACGGGAAAGCAATTTGCGAAATAATATTAGTAATAAAAAATGTTGGATTGAAATTGTTATATATGTAAATAAAAAAATAAATGTTAATTTTCTTGTTGAAATATGTTATAAGGTAATTTATCATAATAGATATAGACATTAATCATTGGGTTCCCTAAAATAAAAATCATTAATCAATAGAAAAGATATCATTGTTATTTGCTTATCATTAAAGAGTACGAGAATACTTAGTATGAGGAAGTCATAGGCGCAAGGGAAATTTCCCCTATGGTCAGAAAGAGGTTAATCATGTTGCAAGATGTAGAAACTATTTTATTGGACGAGGATGTATTAGCAAATAGAATACATGAATTAGGAGAAGAAATTTCAAAAGATTATGCTGGTGAGGAGGTTATGCTGATAGGAATCTTAAAAGGTGCAAGTGTATTTTTATCAGATCTTATTAGACATATTAGTCTACCTGCTTATATTGATTATATGGTAGTCTCCAGTTATGGCAATTCTGCAGAAACGAGTGGGGTAGTTCGTATCATAAAAGACTTAGAGGATAATATTGAAGGGAAAAATATCATTATCGTAGAAGATATTATAGATACAGGACTAACATTAGCATATTTAAGGCAAAACTTATTAAGCCGTCATCCAAAATCATTAAAAATTTGTACCCTTTTGGATAAACCAGCAAGAAGGGTTATGGAGATTAATATAGATTATAAGGGGTTTGAAGTTCCTGATGAATTCATTATAGGATATGGTATAGATTATGCCGAAAGATATAGAAATTTACCTTTTGTTGGTATATTAAAGAGAGAAGTTTACGATAAGCAATAATACTTCACCATGGTTCGGATAAGCTCCTTGAGGAGTAAAGTCAAAGATAAATTATAGATTTCCAATTATATAGACAAAATAGATATCTCTAACTTAGTTGAGGTATCTATTTTTTTATCTGTTTTTGAGCATTGACATTATAGAAGTGATAATTGCAGCTATTGACATAACACAATATAACTTTTAATATATGTATATAAATAACAAAATTATCCAAATTGAATAAAAAAATAATCGTCTGGATTTGTTTATAAGAAATTATTGCAGACAAGCAGTATGGTTACTTTATCGGTTGTATATGATTGGAGTTAGGGATGATAATTGGTAATATATGTTGTAATTGATAAGATATATTAGTGCAATAGAAACTAGTTTAGGGGAGGATATACAACATGAAAAAGTACGGAGTTCTAACAGCAATATCATGTATTATGTTACTTTTTACTTCATGCTCAGACAAAATGGATTCTGAAAGCGCACAAGAAGTAAGCAAACAAAATCCAACGGTAGAACCAACAGCTCAAATAACGGTAGAACCAACAGCACAAATAACCGAAGAGCCAACAGAAACACCGGCGAAGAAATCGGGACCAAAACAAATCATTACCTATTTTCCTAATTGGAACCTGGATGAAAAACTAGGAGCAGAAGGAGGCGAGGTGGCAAGTATACCTTGGGATTCTGTTACCTATATCAATCACGCTTTTTTTGGAATTGTACCACTTGATGACTCTGAGGAAACATCCTTTGCTAGAAGAGATGCTAAGAAAGAACCAAGAACTCGGTTTGAAATTGCATCTACTAATACTAATTCTGATTATGAAGATATTACTCCAAGTGCAGTAGACCCTTCTATGCCACGTAATCATTTTGCAGAATATGCTGTATATTCAGAGAAATATCCTGATGTAAATATTATGATTTCTGTTGGTGGTTGGACTAAATGCGGCTATTTTTCTGAAATGGCTACTACGAAGGAAGGAAGAACTTCCTTTGTTAACAGTTGTATTGCACTGATCGATAAGTATCCCTGGATTGATGGTATTGATATTGACTGGGAATATCCAGGTGGCAGTAATGACGGCGAAAGAATGCCGGAGAATGATGAGGATGAAGGTTGTCCGATTTGGGAATCAGGATTTAGTGACAACCAGAATTTTGCAAGTTTATGCCAGGAATTAAGAGAAGCCTTTGATAAAAAGTATGGAGTAGGAGTTAAGAAAATAACAGCGTGTGCGTCTGCTTCCACCGGTTGGACATTACCAAATCAAAATTGGGAACCAATCGCTCCTTTTTTAGATTATATTAATATGATGACCTACGATCTAGCAGGTATCTGGGATATGAAAACCGGCCACGCTTCCTCCTATCAAGGAGCTGCAGGTGCATTTGTCTATTTAAAGGAAAAGGGCATAGATATTGCTAAGATTAATATTGGAACACCATATTATTCAACTGTATTTGTGATAGATGGTGAGATAGACGAAGAGCATATTGTAGGTGCTCCAATTATGGATGTGAGAATTTCTGGTAATCAGTTCACACAGAAAGAGTTAGCGCAATTTGAAGCAGAAGCAGTTAGTGGGTATACTACCAAGTTAGAAGATGGTAAGGTAGTAATGGGTGAAGCCTTTGATAAAGAGGGGAAGGGATGGCATTTTGACTATGATGATAAAGCCAAATCTTCCTATATGTATAACGACGATGAGACTTCAGAGTTTTATAAGTATTATTTGTCCTATGAAAATGCATTATCTTTACAAGGAAAGATTGATGCTATTGAAAAATTTAATATAGCAGGAATCATTATTTGGGAAAGTAGTGAGGATACGGTAGGTAACGCTCGTACGAAACAATTGGCAGAGAGCTTGTTGAATTAGGCAGGAATAAGATTGTTAAGATAATTGGAAAAGATGCAGCAGGCCATTTCAGTTTGGTAGCATAACTTTATCTACGTTGTATACAGGCAAGAGTATTTGATAATCTTTGGACTAACTGGGAGTTAATAAAGCTCCCAGTTATGTTTTATTAGGGAATTATAAGGTACATGGTATTTAAAAAATGCATAAATTAATGTTTCCTCGTATGATATGGTTATTGTAGCAATCATGGAATAATCTCATATACGGTTCCTTGATTAAAATCGCTAACATTCATGGAACCATATACCCCCAGATATAGTCTGGTTTGATCCTGATTCGTTCCCAAGCATGTATAATATGCCGATTGATCCCCAAAATCATAGTCTATTTCTATAACACTAAAATCGCTCATTTGACAATCGAATCTTATCCGGGTATATGCTAAGGTGCCTCTGGCTGGTGGTTGCGATTCTTCGCTCCTTACAAAATCGGTAAACACTATGCCTCCGGTTAAATTAGGAATTTCCTTCCCCATATATACCTGGACTCCTGTAAGCGCTTCTCCTTCAAATTTATCTGGTCGTGGATCTTGATGATAGTAACTGGTAAGTGGTTGAAGACGCCGTGTAGAAGTCCTGATTGTATCATCGTAATAAGCTATTGTTTTCTCACTACGATTGTTATCACTGGAACAATCCCGAATGACCGTAGTAGGAAGCGAACCTTCCCACCCTCGCCATCCAAAGTTAATAAAACCTTCCGGATCGGGTTCCATATTCATAGTGGCAGCTTCAATTATCTCAGTCGCTGATATTGGCTTATAATTTACAAATGAAAAGATAGTTTCTACCAGATCCTGTCCGACATTACCTACATATTTGATATAATGGTTGTCATATCTTTGATATGTGATGCCGGGTATATTACGAACTCCTTTTGAAATGATAGTAAGAGTTTCCTGAATTGGTACAGAAAGCTCATGAAAACGGGTGACTACCGGCGGATTATTAGAGAAGACATTTTTATCTACATCAATCTCTATGATTTTGCCGGCGATTTCCATATCATCCTGACTTAAATTAAATGGGTCATAACCTGAACCACCGTCTCCCGTTGTCAAAACCAACTTTCCTGATTCGGGTGAAAAGTTTAAGCTATTGACACCATTATGGTTAAAAAATGGTCTTCTGATATTAAGTAGGACTCTATTTTTTTGAGACTGTCCTGACGATTGCAAAATCCATTCTTCAACGGTATCTATATGATCATATTGATTTTCTCGATTAGTCCATGTGAGGTTTAGGGTACCTGGGTCACACGGGTTGGGAATGAATGGCCCAGATAAGGCACCGGGGCCTTGTGTTCCGGCTACAGAATAGTGAAGATAAAATAAACCATTGTAATAAAAGTTGGGATGAAATGCAAGTCCTAATAGTCCGCGCTCATCATACTTACCACCAGAAGCACCAAGTTTTAAGATTAGTGGACGGATATCTAAAAAAGTTCCTATAAATCCATTTCCTATGTAAAAGATCTCTCCCACCTGGGTTGCAATAATTAATGTTTCTTCTCGGTCGCCTGGAAGTATAGTTGTTTTAACGACGGTAGGCAAATTTAATCTACTTACGATAGGTTGTAATCTGACTCTTACTTTTTCCAACATACTTACACTCCTTATTATTACTATTTTTATATAAGTATGTTTTGAATGGTTCTACTAGCACCGATTTCAAACATACCAATAAATATAATCAACAATTGATTAAACCATTGGTTATATACGAATTACCATTATATCGTAATTTTAGGGGGAATCTAGGTTGAAAAAAATAAAAATTGTTCAATTTGTCACTATCGGAGGTGTTTTATCAGCGCTTACGGTAATACTCCAGTCTTCACCTGTATTTCTACCTGCTATAGGCTTAGCGTTAAGTCCGTTCAGCACAATTCCGATCGCTATTGCGGCTGTCCTTAATAATTACCTTGGAGTTGCGGTATTATTATCCTCCACGCTGATTTTAATTATCTTGAGCCCTCAGGAAGCACTGATTCTACTATTCGCCACTGGGCTGCTTGGGGTCATCTTAGGAATCATGTTGTATCGGAAAGGAATCTTCATCTCGATTATAGTTTCTACAGTTTCCTTAACAGTAGGTATGTGCGTATTAACGTATCTAGTAGCTGTTCCTGGATTTGTTGAAATAACCGGTTTATTTTCACTACCACTTATTTTACTGTTTTTCTTCTTGTTTTCACTTATCTACGTAAGTGTATGGTCTATAATTCTTCAAAAATTTGTTAAGCTCTTAATCAGATTAAAAGTGATTGTAAAGCCAGTACATGACATCAACAAGCAAGTATAGATATATGAGTAAAAATCTCTAACCTCGAATCATTAACAAATAGCATCATAAAACAGAGGATACAGAAATCTGGAGTCTTAAATTTTCATCTACAACATTCAAAAGCTTATCTATAGGATAAGCGGTAGAGTGATTGGAAATATAATAAGAATTAAGTGGCTTGCGTCGTAATAGATGCAAGCCATTTTCTGCACTGCGGAACAAAAGCCTATTTTATCTTGGGTAAACTGATTATTTTCCATTTCATATAGCTTAATAAAACTTAGGAATAATGCCTTACCTATCTACCAAAATATCTTAGTTTAATTCATATTACATTAGTCAGGGATTTGATACTATGGTTTCATTAGAGATTTATGATAATGGGAGTGAAGCAGATGAGTTGTTATGGAAGTTTTAGTGATAATGGAGAAGAATATGTAATCAACGATGTAAATACACCGAGACCATGGATGAATTATGCCTGGAATGATAGGTTTCTTTCTGCAATCAATCATTTTGGAGGCGGGATTGGTGCATATGGAGGAAGAGCTGCAAGTTATATTGATCCAAATGGTAAAGGTCGGTGCAGCATTATTAGAGAGGGTGGCCGGTATTTTTATGTAAAGGAAAAGGATACTGTGTGGAATCCCGGCTGGTATCCGGTGAAAACGAATCTAGATCATTATCAAACTACCCATTCGCTTGGTCATTCTACGATAGAAGGAAGCTTAAATGGACTTTCGGTGAAAACCAGGGTGTTTGTAAATGAGGAAGAACCTGCAGAAATCTGGACTATTACACTTAAAAATCAGACAAGTAGTCCCAAGGAGTTCAAAGTATATTTTGCCTGTGATTTCTTGTTGGAAGGATATGCAAGATATAGTGATTATAATTCCTATGTTTTTAGTAGATTTGATGAAACACATAATCTTCTTATGTGTTATAATGAAGCTCAGGAGCGTCCTCACAATTGGTTTCATGCTTTTGTGGCCTCAGATTATAAAATATCTGGATTTGAAAGTAGTAGAAAAGCTTTTTTAGGTACCTACGGAAGCTTTGAAAATCCTAAGAGTTTGGCAATGGGTCAGCTAAAGAATGGGCTTGCAGCTTGTGAACAAATGGTGGGTGTCTTAGAACATACCTTTCACCTGGAAGCAGGAGAGGAAATTAGTTATCATACACTTTTAGGCGCGGCAGATGAGATGGCAACCGCTATTAAGATTGCAGAAAAACTATTTACAGAAGGTAAGATAGAAAAAGACTTTAAAAAGCTTTTGTTAAATAAGCGTCATTTAATCGATGAAAGCTATATTAATACGCCTGACGAGAAAATTAATTATTTGGCAAATGGATGGCTCAAACAGCAGGTACAGATATGTGCTGAAGTAGGTCGTGATACGGGTAAAGGTTTTCGAGATCAATTGCAGGATGCATGGGCAATTGGAGCCTTTAATCCAAAGTTGGCAAGAGATAAGATTATTGAAACCTTACGTTACCAGTATAAAGATGGTAGATGCGTCCGTGGTTGGTTACCACTCGATCATCATATTTATTCCGATGGTCCAACCTGGATTACTCCGACAATAAACGCATATCTGAAGGAAACAGGAGATATCCATTTCCTAGAGGTTGTTGTTCCATATCTAGATGAAGGAGAAGCTTCAGTGTGGGATCATATCTTAACTTCGGTAAGGTATTCATCAGAGGATTTGGGAGAACATGGACTTGTGTTGGCACATGATGGTGACTGGAATGACTCATTGAATGAAATCGGAACAGGTGGTAAGGGAGAGAGCGTGTGGACCTCTATCGCTTTATGCCATGCATTACATAATACGGCTGAAATAGCGCGTGAAGTACGTAAGGATTCTGCCATCGAAGGTGAAATGCTTCAAAGAGAAGTAAAAATCAAAGAAACGATTAACCAAATAGCATGGGATGGGGCTTGGTATCTGGCAGCGATTAATGATTTGGGTAATGCAGTCGGAAGCAGTGCAGAGGAAGAAGGAAGGATCTATCTAAATAGCCAGACCTGGGCGATACTCTCCGGTGTTGCAGACGATGAGAGAAAGGAAAAATGCTTAAAAGCCATTGATACTTATCTTGATTCGGATTATGGTCCTTTAACACTTTATCCGGCTTATCTCAGTTATAATCCGAATATCGGAAGGTTGAGCAGTTTTGTTCCTGGGATATGGGAAAATTCAACACCATATTGCCATGGAGGTGCCTTTAAAGTTGTAGCAGATTGTATTGTCGGAAGAGGAGATATTGCCTATCAGACATTGAGTAAAATTCTACCTGACAGTACTTGGAATTCCTCCGATCATTCCGGCTGCGAACCGTATGCCTTAACCAATATGTATCTGGGACCGGAGAATCCAAGATCAGGTGAGACCATGTTTGCATGGATTACAGGAACAGCAGGATGGGTGTACCGTGCAATTACACAATATATGATGGGATTTTATCCGGGTTACAAGACGATTACCCTTGATCCCTGTATTCCGGCTGATTGGAAGCACTGCAGCTTTAAGAGAACCTTCCGCAATAGTGTATACCGGGTAGAAATCGTGAACTTAAGAGGAAATCAAAAGGGTGTTATCACCTGTATCGTTGATGGTGTACAGGTAGATAACAATAAGATACCTATTTTTGATGATAACCAGGAGCATAGAATTAAATTAGAAATGTAGAGAATTCACTGCAAACACTTAAGTCTCAGATACCATAAAACATAATTCGGAGAGAATTAGGAATTTAGTTGAAGTTAAATAAACCACGAAGAAAAGGATGAGAATGACATGTCAGAAATTTTAGAAGCAATTATGGTTTTGTGTTTTGGAATGTCTTGGCCGATCTCAATTATGAAATCGTATCGATCCAGGACTGCAAGAGGTAAGAGTGTTTTGTTTATAATTCTTATATTAATAGGATACGTATGTGGCATTACAAGTAAGATAGTGGGGAACAAAATCAACTATGTATTAGTGTTTTACATTATCAATCTAATCGCAGTTTCAATTGACCTAATTCTATATATTAGAAACCGACGACTGGATGCAATTACTACACAAAATCCCAGTGGTGTATAACGCCGCAATTCTATAATTAAAAAGATGCTGCTTCATGGATGGGAGATATGTATATATGATAAGAAAATATTATAAGGATCAAGTTTTTACTTTTGAAGGATGCATCAGCGTTGAGGAAAGAGGAACTTTAGTTTCACCCTGGAGACTGAATCATGAGCGGTTAGGCTTCTATCCTTTTTTAGAAGAAGTGGGACATCAATGCTCAGGTGTACGACTATGTTTTACTACGAATTCACCGGAGATTTATTTTCGAATTGCTTCTCATGAATATGATTTAAAATTTGATTTATGGATTGATGGAAAGCAAGCAAGTAATTATAAGTTGAAGCAAAAGGAAACATGCTTTTCTTACATTGATGGACTACAGACCTGGAAAAAAGTAGAACTATGGATGGATCAAGGGCAGATAATCTGGGTTGATTCGGTCGAAATAGCTGAGAATGCAGTAATTAAAAAGACCGAGGATCATAGAACAAAATGGGTTCATTATGGAAGTTCTATCAGTCATTCACACCAAGCAATTTCGCCATCCGATATATGGACAGGCATCGTGGCTAGGGAGAAGAACTGGCACTTAACTAACTTGGGTTTTTCGGGTAATTGTAAAATAGAACCCATGATGGGTATGTTAATAGGTCGTTTACCGGCAGATATCATTACTTTAAAGCTTGGAATTAATGTAAGCCGAGGTGAACTGACGCCCAGGACATTTGCACCGAATGTAATAGGTTTAATACAGATTATACGAGAAAGTAAACCCAAAACACCAATTGTGTTGATCTCTCCAATATACAGTCCACCGAGAGAAGAGAAAGGTAATATAGAGTCGAATATTAATTTAAAAGAAATGAGGCGGATTCTAGAAGAGATCGTTACAATATGTGTTTCCTATGGTGATGAGAATATCTATTATCTAGATGGATTGAAATTGTTCGGAACGGAGGAATTAAGATACCTTCCGGATGAATTGCATCCAAATGCTGAGGGGCAACAGGTATTAGCAGAACACTTCATAAGAGAGCTAGTTATTAATAAACCTTGCTAAAAGAAGTCAAGGGGTAATTTCTATTTTGTATAGGAGGGAAAATATGAAAAATTATACTCAAGTTTATGTGAAAAATAGTTTTGAAGCGGCAGAAATGTATTGCGAAGCCTTTGGTGCAGAGATTACATTTGAAATAAAAAATGATGACAAAACTGCTTATGCTCACTGTGAATTATCTGTAGATGGTGAAGGATTTTTAGCATTAGGTGAGGCAGTGAATCCTTGTGACATAAACATAGTTCACAAAGTGAAATGGGAAACTATGACGTTTAATGTTTTTGAGATGGGGAGTGAAGAAGCAGTTTATAACGCCTTTAATATTTTGAGTAATGGCGGTGTTATTATTAATCCCATTCAGGAAGTTCCATGGAGCAAGTGTTGTGCAACGGTTATAGATAAATTTGGAGTGTGTTGGTGGATTGCAATTTGATAAGTGATGTCCCAACTAAAATTACGTCAGCCAATCAAACTCATCATAACAAAAAAATAAGAATGGAGAATTAAAACTCTACTCTTATATAGTACAAACTGATATTAATAATAATGGAATGATATGTAATAAAAAATGGCTTGTGTCGTAATTGACACAAGCCATTTTTATTAGATTCAATTACCCAATGGTATCACAGACTGTCGTTCGATAATCTCTACATCCATTACCGTTCTATTTTGCGTTACAAATCCATTATCTATTTGTTGCATAAGCAGCTCAATAGCATATTCTGCTTTAGCACTGATATTTTGAGATATGGTGGTCAGCTTTGGGCTTGAGAAGATAGCGCACTCAATATTATCAAAGCCCACAATCGATAGATCGTTAGGGATAACATATCCGTTTCTACGGGCACCTTCCATGATCCCAATTGCCATGATATCAGCAGAGGTAAGAACTGCTGTGATTTCTCCCCGACGATCACTGATTTCACGACCGACGGTAACACCGGTATCATAAACCGGCATAGCGGGATATACGAAAGAGTCTAAAAAATTAATGTTAGATTCCTTCAGTGCGGCTTTGTAGCCTTTAAAACGCTGGTTTACGACACTTTCCACATCCTCAGATTCGATCGGACCGGCAAATGCGATATTTCTGTGTCCCATGCTAATTAGATATTTTGTAGCGATATAACCGCCTTTAAAATCATTAATTCCTACACTTAAGATATCCGGACAATCGGAATAGCTGTCAAGAAAAACCATGGGTAGATTATTGTGTGCTAATATTTTATGAACTATTTTATCGTAATAGGGAAGTAAAAATATTGCACCGTCCATATTCCAAGTCTTAAGCAGAGTAGATACATCGGAAGCGAGGCTCACGGACCGGATCATTGCATAATAGCCTTTCTTTCTGACCGAATGCTCTACAACACCAATTAATTCACTTAAATAAGGATCTTTGAAAAAATTATAATCACCATCCCCGAGAGGAATGATAACACCTATGATCTTGGTAGATTTTACGGTCAAACTCTTCGCAGATAGATTCGGAACGTAATGCTTCTTTTTGATCAATTCGTTGATTAAATCTATATTCTTGGCAGAAACCTTGGCATGATTACCGTTGATTACATTGTAAACGGTCATTACGCTGACTTCGGCTTCTGCTGCAATTTCTTTTATAATCGACATGTCAAATTCCTCCACTCCTATTATTATTAATTATTTTTTAACAAATTGCAAGTAATAAGCTTAAGATATTATCACTTTTATGGCAAATAATAAGCTTAAGATAACTTAGATATAATCTGTGGATACAGTAGAGATTATTATATTAAGTAAACCGATAAACTAATAAATTATAAGATATTTCTGTTGCATCGCCCATTATACCTTATTCTAACGATAATAGCAAATAATATTTTATAATAGCTAATCTGATTTATGAATTGTAACAATAAATATCCAGAATAACTTCAAATACTATTGACAATGCACAAATTGCATGATAACCTATAAGAGGTATACCGATAAACCTTTATTTACGCTAATTAAACTAGGGAGGATATGAAATGAAAAAATTATTAGTAATATTGCTTGTGATTGCCATGATTTTCTCAATGGCAGGCTGCAAGAAGCAAGTAACAGCGAAATTCGCAGAAGATTTAAAATGGGATGACGAGAAGAAGGAATATGTATTTGAAAAAAACGCAGAATTGAAATTCTGGCATGACAATGAAGCTTATGCAACGAAGATTATTGAACTTTGGAATGCAAAGTATCCTGATGTACCATTGACTTATGAAGCTGTTGGATCAACCGATACAGCTGAAAAGATGAAGTTGGATGGCCCAGCAGGCTTAGGTGCAGATGTAGTATACATACCTCATAACAGTGTTGTTGATATGAGAGAAGCCGGTTTATTATTTCAGTATCCGGAAAGTGATGAGGCTTATTTTAAATCTATGATGCAGGATTCGGCCTCTGCAGTTACCTTATTTGAAGACAATATGTTTGCAGTTCCCTCCAGCGTAGAGAACGTTGCACTGGTATATAACAAACAAATTCTTGCAGCTCTTCCTACTTTGCCCACCGTTCTTAATTTAACGGCAGCCAATCTGTTAGAGCAGGTTGAGAGAGAAGAAATCTATCTCGAAGAATTATTTGCAGGAGTTGCTTCCTGGGGTAATAATTTTGCAGGAACCGGGGCAGATATTCCTTACCTTGCAGAGCGTTTTGAAGCGGAAGGCGAGGAAGGTACCGCTGCAGAAGATAAGCACACCCTTCTTGCATATCAATTATATGATGCATATCATAATTACTTCTTGTTAACCAGAGATGGTTATAGAGTATTTGGTGCAGATAATAATGATCCTACCAAGTTTGATATTACCTCACCGCAGGTTACTTCCTCAATTCAATCAGCAACCGGCGATTGGTATGGTAATAAAGATGGTTCCAAATTATTCCCCGGCCTGGCAACTATCCAGGATATGGGATGGGATCAGGGTCCGGCTCGTTTCCAAAAAGGTCAGGTAGCAATGACCTTCAGTGGTCCTTGGGTAATTTCTGACATTAATAAGAATTTCACTACCTGGGCTGAAACCGGTAAATTTGGTATTACAGCAGATACAAAGGTTTCTGACATCTATGGAGCAGGTAAAATACCTAGATTTAACAATGACCAACAACCGATTACATTCTCCGGTGTTCAAGTTACCGGTATGAATGTTTACACTAATTACCCGAACGCTGCTATGAATTTAATGAGATTTTTAACAAGCGGAGAGGTTATGAATGTTGTTTATAATACATTAGGCAAAATCCCCGCGGTTCAAGACTCTGCGACTATTCCCGGATTAAACGAGGATACGATCAGCCAGGGCTTCTTAAGCCAAGCCGCTTTCTCCCATGCTATGCCTGTAATCCAGGAAGGTAATTATATGTGGGATCCGCTTCGTGACGTATGGACCAACATCTTTGATGAAAAAATGTCTATAGAGGATGCACAGGCGAAATCCTTGCAGGATTACGACGATATCCTTGCGAACTCAGGTAAGGCTGCTGAATAATAAATTAGAATGAGGGTTGCTTTTATAGCAAGAGGGTATTGCAAAACTTTCCGTGGGCGTGTTTTGCAGTACCCCCTCTTATAAAATAAGGAGATTTGATCTTATGGGTAATAAAAAGACACATAAATGGTGGCAAAAATTTATTGGTCAAAAAATGACACCCTCCGGATGGCTATCCTTCTTCGTATTTGGATTAGGCCAGATGAAAAATAAGCAAAAGGGAAAAGCATTATTTTTCTTTGTCTTTCAATTTGTTTATGCAGCAATTGAGTTTCTAACCAGTTCTATCGTAAAACCCGGCTTACCCGGACAACCGGAATACTGGGGTTACAGCTTCTTTAGAAGGGGTATCCATGGCTTTATCAGCTTGGGAGAGACAACGGGAGGGAGATTCCGAGATAATTCACCGGTTATGATGATTGAGGGAATCATTGCGATTTTCTTACTTCTCATTCTTATTGTAATCTGGCTGATGAATATCAAGGATGCCAATGAAAGCTATTTAAGCTATAAACGTACCGGCGAAGTACAATCCTCGAAAGAATTTTATAAAGAGGTATTTGAGGCCGGCTTTGCCTATGTGGTAAGTGCACCCGCATTAATTTTACTAATGTTTGTGTCAATCTTGCCCATTTTATTTTCATTTTTAACTGCCTTTACCAATTGGGATGCCTATCATAATCCTCCGGCAGATTTGATTGACTGGGTGGGTTTAGATAACTTCTTTCAGATCTTACAGCTTCCCGGATGGAGAAGCACATTCCTGGGGGTAGCCAGCTGGACGGTAATCTGGGCGATTCTTTCAACCTTTACTACCTTCTTCGGGGGTCTGCTTCTAGCGACTGTAATCAATAATAAAAGAGTAATATTTAAGAAGGTTTGGCGTACAATCTTGATTCTACCTTGGGCGATACCGAGCATGGTATCCCTGTTAGTGTTCAAAAATTTCTTGAATCAGACCTATGGTCCTTTAAACAGATTATTAGAAGCTAATATACCTTGGCTGAATGATGCTGTAATTGCGAAAATAACTTTGGTTGTCATTAATTTCTGGTTAGGTGTTCCTTATTTCATGATGCTCATGACCGGAATTTTAACAAGTTTTGATAAAACCATCTATGAAGCGGCAAAAGTCGATGGAGCTAACTCCAATCAGAGCTTCTGGAGAATCACTTTCCCTATCCTTATTTCACAAGTGACACCGCTGTTGATTATGTCCTTTGCAGGTAATTTTAACAACTTCGGTGTGGTATTCTTCCTAAGTGGAGGAGGACCAAGAAATATTAACTTCGAATATGCAAATCATACGGACATCTTGATCACATGGATCTACAATATGACCAAAGATTTTAAGATGTATAATATGGCTTCCGTTATGTCCATCCTGATATTCCTTCTGATCGGAAGTATTTCAACCTGGAACTTTTTACGAAGCGATGCTTTTAAGGAGGATAATTAATATGCGTAACCGTCACAAACACAAAAATACCATGTCAACTGTAGAACGCATTAAGGATGTAATGGCTTATATCGGGATCTATTCCATACTGATTATTCTTGCGATATCCATTCTGTATCCGGTGATCTGGATTGTTGGATCCGCCTTTAATCCGGGGTCCTCTCTTGCTTCTGCAACAGCAATTCCGAAGCATCCGACCTTAAACAATTTTATCCGACTGCTGGAGGAGACGAATTATAAACGCTGGTATCTGAATACATTATCCATAGCCCTCGTTAACATGACTGTATCGGTTGTATTGGTAGGAACCATGGGTTACGTTTTTGCCAGGTTAAAGTTTGTAGGCAAAAGATTTGGTTTGCTGACCATTCTCATCCTTCAGATGTTTCCTTCCTTTATGGGAATGATTGCGATTTATGTGTTCTTCCTGAATTTTGGTCTGCTTAATCAGCCACTGGCATTGGTCATCATCTATTCAGCAGGACAGATACCATATAACACCTGGCTGATTAAGGGATATCTGAGAAATGTTTCTGTATCACTTGATGAGGCGGCACAAATTGATGGTGCATCCAAGTTACAGATCTATACTAAAATCGTATTACCGATTATGTTTCCTATCTTGACCTTTGTTGCTATTACACAGTTCATGGCGCCTTGGTTTGATTATATACTACCTAGCTTTTTGATTTCCTCTACGGAGAGAAAGACGCTGGCAGTCGGTCTATACGAATTAATTAATACGCAAACTAATACAAACTTCACTATGTTTGCAGCCGGTGCGGTATTAGTTGCTGCTCCGATTGCAATTCTATATCTGTTCCTTCAAAGATATTTAATTGATGGATTGAGCGCTGGTGCGAATAAAGAATAAGGCGGAAACTATATGGCAAAAAATACATCAAAATTGTTACGCAATACAATCATCTATTCCGTTTATGTAAGAAATCATGGTAGAAACGGAAAATTTACCGATCTCTTGGAGGATTTACCCCGGATTAAGCAATTGGGAACTGATATTATTTGGTTACAGTTAATTGATGCCATCCACAATCTTGAGATGAAGGTAATGATTGATGTTGTCTATAATCATACCTCCCATGACGCAGTATATGTTAAGGAACATCCGGAATATTATTACCGCAAGGATGGTGAATTCGGCAATAAAGTGGCAGACTGGGCCGATATCATAGACCTAGATTATAATAAGAAAGAGTTATGGGAACCGCAGATAAAAGCATTGCAGCAGTGGACCGAATTAGGTGTGGATGGTTTTCGTTGTGATGTAGCCCCGATTGTCCCCATGGAATTTTGGAAAATGGCCAGACAGGCGGTGGAGGAAATTAACCCAGAGGTGATCTTCTTAGCAGAAACAGTTCACCCGGGTTTTATCGAATATGTCAGGATGAATGGGCATTCCATGGCTTCAGATAGTGAGACCTTTGAGGTCTTTGATATCTGTTATGACTATGATACTCACGGTGAGTTACTGAAATATTTTCGTGGAACTGAAGCTTTGGAACGGGTACTTGAGAAGAAACGACAGCAGGAGGTTATCTTTCCGGAGAATTATGTGAAGTTGAGATTTCTGGAGAATCATGATAATCCACGAATAGCTGCCTTAGTGCCGGATGAGACAATGCTTCGGATGTGGACTGCATTTTTATATTTTGAAAAAGGTGCAACCTTAATTCATGCAGGGCAGGAGGCGAAGAATAAGAATATTCCTTCCCTTTTTGCCATTGATCCTGTTGACTGGAGTGGGTTGGACATAGAGTTCACCGGGTATCTAACTCGGCTCGCGACGATAAAGAAAGAGAAGATATTCTCACAGGGTAGCTATAAGATCCATCCCATGCCAGCAGAACAGGTAATTTTTGCCAGCTATCTACAGGAGGATCAGATTATTCTCGGTATCTTTAATGTTGGACTTAAGACCGGAGAGATAGACCTTACGGTTCGTGATGGGAATTATGCGGTTATGAACGAGATTTTGGATGGTAGCTACAGTAATCTGATCGATCAGCAGCCGGTTACTATCGCAGATCATCGCATTCAACTGAGCCAGCAACCAATTATCTTAAGTGTATTACTCCAAGATAAAATGTAACTCTACTTGCATTCATTTATATCTATACATAAGAAAGGACTGAACCCTTGAGTAAGATTGACCAACTAAAAACAAGTCCTCTTTGTAAGCAGGAAAGCACAGTGAGAGGCGATTGCTATCGATTTACTATATTGACACCATACTTGATTCGTATGGAATATGAGGCAGAGGGCAATTTCGAGGATCGAGCCACGCAGTCGGTAATTAATAGAGATTTTGAACCTCAGATATTCCATGTCATCGATGAAAAGGATAATCTTCAGATTATCACGGAGGCTATCCATGTACTCTATGACAAAAAGAGATTTTCAAAGAATGGCTTGACGGTTAAGGTAAAATATAATCTGACAGCTTATCATAGTATCTGGAATTATTCGGACCCGGTGAAGGACTTAAGAGGAACAGCACGAACCTTGGATGGAATCGATGGTAGCACGGAACTGGAACATGGTATGATTTCTAGAGATGGCTTCTCAATAATCGATGACAGCAATTCCTTTCTCATTCAGGAGGATGGATGGCTGGAACCGAGAAGAGATGGAGTGATTGATCTTTATTTCTTTGGGTATGGTAGGAACTACCGGTTATGCCTGAAGGATTTCTTTAAGCTGACTGGGGAGACCCCTTTGCTACCCAAATATGCCTTGGGGAATTGGTGGAGCAGGTTCTATCGCTATACGGAACAGACCTATCGTGCTTTGCTTGAACGGTTTGAGGAAGAAAAGCTTCCCTTTACGGTAGCAGTCATGGATATGGACTGGCATCTGACTGCAATAGACCCTAAGTATGGCAGCGGATGGACCGGATATACCTGGAATAGGGAGCTGTTTCATGATCCGGCAGGTTTTATGAACTTTCTCCATGAGAAAGGGTTGAGAATAACGCTGAATGTTCACCCGGCGGACGGGGTCCGGGCTCATGAGGAGATGTATACAGCAATGGCTAGGGAGTTGGAAGTGGATAGTGATAAGGAAATTCCAATTACCTTTGACGTTACCAATCAGGAATTTATAAAAGCATATTTTAAATATTTACACCATACCAATGAAAAAGATGGGGTAGATTTCTGGTGGCTCGACTGGCAGCAGGGCAACAGCTCTAAGGTTGTAGGATTGGATCCACTCTGGATGTTGAATCATTTTCATTATCTGGACCTACTAAGAACCGGGAAACGGGCATTGATTCTGTCGAGGTATGCGGGAATCGGCAGCCATCGCTATCCCATTGGTTTCTCCGGAGATACGATTATATCCTGGAAGAGTCTGGAGTTCCAGCCATATTTCACAGCGAATGCCTCCAATGTTGGTTTTGGCTGGTGGAGTCATGACATTGGCGGACATATGAATGGTATCAGGGATGATGAGTTGTCTACCAGATGGCTGCAGTTCGGAGTGTTTTCCCCCATTCTGCGGCTCCATAGTTCAGGGAGTATGTTTAATGGTAAGGAACCGTGGCGTTATAATAAGATTGCTCATGGAATCATGAACTATTTTCTGAGATTACGTCATCAGTTGTTACCCTATCTCTATACGATGAATTACCGAAGTAGTGTGGAAGGGGAGCCACTCATACAGCCGATGTATTATCAGTTTCCGGAAGTCTCAGAGGCTTATGAGGTAAGGAATCAATATTATTTTGGTAGTGAGCTGATCGTAGCACCAATCACTGAGCCAATGGATCACTCCTTGAATCTCGCTAAAGTTAAGGTATGGTTACCGGAAGGTATCTATATCGATTTCTTTTGTGGCAGAATCTATGATGGGAATCGATTTCTGGAGATGTATCGAGGTTTGGCGAACCTTCCTGTTCTTGCGAAGGCCGGAAGCATCATTCCAATGAACGGACCCAATGAGATAGGGAATGACCTAAGTAATCCGAAGAATTTAGAAATAAGGATCTTTGCTGGTGATGACGGACAGTTTGAACTATATGAGGATGATGGGGAAAGCTTAGAATATAAAAAAGGTGATTTCGTAAAGACAGTTATGGTATTGGACTGGAATAAACAGTTTAACTTCAAAATTCAAGCTGCCGAAGGACAACTTAGCCTAATACCGATGAGAAGAAACTACACTTTGAAATTGATTGGTTTTCAGGATATGGGTGAAATTATAATAACATCAGGCAATAAAACAATCCAATTTACAAAATACTATGACGAGAACAGCAATACCGTCGAACTTACTATGGCAGAAATTGATGTTACGAAGGACCTACTGGTACAATTCGAGAATAAACCGGAGTTATCCGTAAACAGGGTCGAAGAGATCTTGTTGGATTTTCTGGATCAAGCTCAGATTGAGTTCCAAATAAAAGAAAGAGTATACCAGCTGTTCAAAAGGAATTCTGAGATATCTAAAATAATAACGGAATTACATATGATGAAACTTAATCAGAATTTATTTGGGGTTCTATGTGAAATTATACTAGCGAGTTAACAGAGTGCAGGAATCCACCACCTCATAGGTATTGGTGGTGGATTCTTGTGAATACACCAAGTCTTGTCCCTTCTGGAAGGAGAAAATGATGGAATTATCATCGTTATATCATAAGGCCGGCAGTAATTATGCGTATGCCTATAGCAATAAAATGCTTCATATAAAGTTGCAGACAAAAGTAAATGATGTTCAGGCGGTTATGCTGGTTTTTGGAGATCCCTATGATTATAGAGAACAGAAGGAAGCTGGAGAGGAGAGCGGATGGAACTGGTTCGTTCAGAATCGGAGAATGGAACACATCGGTACGGATGGATTGCATGATTATTGGTTGATTGAAGTGGAACCGTACCGGAGAAGGTTACGTTATGCATTCTACCTGGAAAGTGAAGGCTTGCACTACCTTTATGGGGAACGTAAGACATATCAGGTAACCGGTACTACGGACCCGAGATTATCTGATCAGAAGAATTTTTTTGCATTCCCTTATATCAATTCGGTAGATGTATATAGTGCGCCGGACTGGGTGAAGGATACCATTTGGTATCAGATCTTTCCGGAACGCTTTGCCAATGGAGATATGACGAATGATCCTAAGGATACGAAGAACTGGAATGATCCATTATCATCATCAAGGGATCATTACGGAGGAGATCTTCAGGGGGTTATTGAGCAATTGGATTATCTGGAGGAATTAGGGGTGAACGGGATCTATTTTACACCGATTTTTCACTCCCACTCTAATCATAAATACGATACGATAGACTACCTGAAGGTGGATCCCCACTTTGGTGATAAGGAGAAATTAAAGGAATTGGTCAAGAAAGCCCATGATCGAGGTATTCGAGTAATGCTTGATATTGTGTTTAATCATTGTGGATTTTTCTTTGCGCAATTTCAGGATGTATTAGAACATGGTGAGGCTTCCGCCTATAAGGATTGGTTCCATATTCATGAATTTCCGGTTTATGATAAGGCAAATGAGCTGAGATCATCGAAGGAATTACATTTTGATACCTTTGCCTTTACGCCTAGTATGCCGAAGTTAAATACTGAGAATCCACAAATGAAGGAATATCTTCTTAATATAATTCGTTATTGGAGTGATGAGGCTGCTATTGATGGTTGGAGACTGGATGTGGCCAATGAAGTGGATCATCAATTCTGGAGAGAATTCCGTAAGGTTGCGAAGGAGAGGAACCCCGAGGTTTATATCGTCGGTGAAGTATGGCATGATGCAAACCCTTGGTTAGGCGGAGATCAATTTGATGCGGTGATGAATTACCCCCTGAATGATGCGGTCTTAGGCTTCTTTGCGAAGCAGGAGCTTAACTGCGAAGAATTTGCTCAGGAAGTATCCCATGCGAACTTTCAATATCCGAAGCATGTCAATGATCATATGTATAACTTAATCGACAGCCATGATACCCCACGGTTCTTGCATCAAGCAGGTGAAAATAAAGAACTGCTGAAGCTTGCCTACGTATTTATGATGACCCATACAGGATCTCCTTCCATCTATTATGGAAATGAGGTGGGAATGACCGGGGGACAGGATCCGGATTGCCGCAGACCAATGCGTTGGAATACAGAGGATCAGGATATTGAGCTAATGGCATTTATGAAGCAACTGATCAGGATTAGAAAGGACCATGACGTATTAAGAGATCGGGGAGAGTTCCGCTTTCATAAGTCGGAACATTCAGATATCCTTGTTTATCAAAGATCAACAGAAAAAGAGGTCTATCTGATTTTAATCAACCGCTCCAATCAGAGTCATAGGATTCGACTTCCGGAAGAGATACATAATAGGAGCTTCCTTGATCTGTGGAGGAATGAGCAGATAACTACCGAAGATCATATGGAATTAAAGCCTTATGGGTTTATACTATTAAAAAATATGTGATAGGTATCATGGAAAGAAGTACTTAATGATAATAAAAAATTAGTTGGAGGTTTATTAAGTGGAAAGAAAATCTGTAGAATCCCTTACAAATTTAGCTAGAAAAGGTGGTATCTTAGTACATCCGACATCCTTTCCGGGGCCATATGGTATTGGAGATTTGGGACCGTGTGCATATCAATTCATTGATTTTCTAGCCGAAGCCGGGCAGACATTATGGCAGGTATTACCCCTTGGCCCCACCGGGTATGGGGATTCTCCTTACCAATCCTTCTCATCCTTTGCCGGGCAGCCATTAATCATCAGTCCGGAGCTATTAGGAGATATGGGCTTACTGACGAAACAGGAATTAGAACTTGTGGAATGGGATCCTGTGAAAATTGATTTTGGGCCGGTGATTGAATATAAGATGGGGCTCCTCCGTAAGGCTTATAAACATTTTTCTAAGATTAAGAATCAGGAGTTAATCGATGAATTTGAAGCCTTTTGTCTGAAACAGCAGGAGTGGTTGGAGGATTATGCATTGTTCATGGCGGTCAAGGATGCTCATGACGGTGTGATGTGGTGTCAATGGCTTCCGGAGATTGCATTTCCAACACAGGAAGTATTGAAAAAATGGAGAAATAAGCTACATAGTGAAGTCCGATATTACTCATTTGTACAATTTATCTTCTTCCTTCAGTGGTATAAACTTAAGTTCTATGCCAATGAAAAGGGGATCTCTATCATTGGAGACATACCTATCTTCGCAGCCTTTGACAGTGCTGATGTATGGGGGAACAAAGAGTTATTCTATCTGGATAAGGAAGGCTATCCTGTGGTTGTGGCAGGAGTTCCTCCGGATTATTTTTCGGAAACAGGACAGCTATGGGGAAATCCCTTATATGATTGGGAGGCTCATAAGGCTCAAGATTTTAGTTGGTGGGTTCAAAGAGTGAAAGCTTCCTTGAACTTAGTAGACTACTTAAGAATAGACCATTTCCGAGGGTTTGAGGCATACTATGCAATTCCTTACGGCGCAGAGAATGCAGTTCATGGGGAATGGAGAAAAGGACCTTATAAAGACTTATTCTATGCAATACAGAAGGAACTTGGGGAAGAGCTTCCTATTATTGCTGAGGATCTAGGGGTAATCACACCGGAGGTCATTGAGCTGAGAGATCATTTTAATCTTCCGGGTATGAAGATACTACAGTTTGGCTTCGACAATACGGATGAGAATCCTTTCTTACCTCATCATTACGTAGCTAGAACCGTTTGCTATACGGGAACCCATGATAATGATACTACACTTGGCTGGTATTTGAAGGCTTCAAAGGATTGTCAGAAGAAGGTTAGGCAGTACATGAATACGAATAGGTCCAAGGTTGCCTGGGATTTTATACGTACCTGCTATGGATCAGTATCGGAGATGGCGATTGTTCCCCTGCAGGATGTACTAGGGCTGGATAGCACAGCCCGTATGAATGCACCCGGAACGACGATGAATAACTGGCAGTGGAGATATATTCCCGAGCTGTTGGATATGGAACTTGCTAGGAAATTATATGACACAAGCGTGCTATATGGTCGAACAGAGCTGAAAAGTCGAGGTGACATATGAGCAGAAAGATAATAGTTCAATGGATGGCTTTCATTGTAACACTATCCATGTTAACCGGCTGTTCAGTCCAGCAAGACCATGTGAAGGTACCGGATTGGTCTGACAATGCAACGATGTATGAGGTGAATATCCGCCAATACACACAGGAGGGCACCTTCAAAGCGTTTGAAGAGCACCTGCCGAGACTGAAGGAAATGGGGATTAAGATTCTATGGTTTATGCCCATATACCCCATATCCATGGAGAAAAGGTTAGGAAGCTTAGGTTCTTATTATGCAATTGCAGATTATCAGGGAATTAATCCGGAGTTTGGCACAAAAGAAGACTTTCAACATCTGGTGGACACCTGCCATGAGATGGGGTTTAAGGTAATCCTCGATTGGGTCGCTAACCATACCGGTTGGGATAATGCATGGATTCGTGAGAATCCCGATTGGTATACCAAGAATGCAGAGGGTGAGATTATCTATCCGGAGACTTGGGAAGATGTTGCAGATTTGAATTTCGAAAGTAAGGATATGCAGAACGCCATGATAAAGGCGATGTCCTATTGGGTGAAGGAATTTGATGTGGACGGCTATCGGTGTGATTATGCCGGTGGCGTACCTTTAGACTTTTGGGAAAATGTCCGAACGAAGTTAGATAGAATCAAGCCTGTTTATATGTTAGCTGAAGATGATCGTTCCATGGCATTTCTGAAATATGCCTTCAATTCCAACTATGGGTGGAGTTTCTACCATGATCTAAACAATGTTGCAAAGGGTACGAAAAAAGCAAGTAGTCTTGCTAGTTATTTTAAGAATAAGGTAAAGAATTATCCGGATG
>JAQZBA010000392.1 GCA_029239365.1 Herbinix sp.
GAAGGGACTATTAATCGTAAATGAATTTTTACAAATGAATAAATTTAATGAGATTCATGCCTGGTTGTTGGATGCAGCAGGGGAGCATGGCATCACTATGGAACTTCGAACCAATGCTCAGGTATTGATTGATCTACCTTCCCCTCCTAAGGAGAAGTTGGCAGATTTTATTCTCTTCTGGGATAAGGATGTGAAGCTTGCCGCGTATCTGGAGCGACTAGGCTATCCGGTATTCAATTCAGCCCATGCAATCGAGATCTGTGATGATAAGGCATTAACTCATCTGACCCTGATGAATACTGATATTCCTATGCCTAGAACAGTGATAGCCCCGAAGACCTTTGATAATATAGGCTATACCAACTATGATTTTCTGGAGGAAGTAACGAAACTACTTGGATTTCCGATGGTTATGAAGGAATGCTTTGGTTCTTTTGGCCAGCAGGTATATCTGCTTCATGATCAGAAGGAATGCAAGGACCATATGATGGCAACCGGAGCAAAACCGGTGTTATTCCAGGAGTATATCAAGTCAAGCTTTGGCAGAGACATTCGACTTCAGGTAGTAGGTGGTAAAGTAATTACCGGTATGTATCGCTATTCTGAACAGGGTGACTTTCGAGCTAATCTTTCCATCGGTGGAAAGATGCTGCCTTATGAACCGACAGAGCGGCAGATTGAGCTGGCAGTCCGTTGTTGTGAGGTTATTGGCTTGGATTTTGCCGGAGTTGATCTGCTCTTTGGAGAAGCGGAGGAGCCCATCGTCTGTGAGGTGAATTCTAATGCTCATTTTAAGAATATCTATGATTGTACCGGCGTGAACGCTGCCGATGCAATTATGGAATATATCATAGCAAAGCTTCAAGGATAAAGTGGGCTGCCTGATCTGTTATAGCATAGTTTTAATGAGTAATAAATGCAAATTAATTTGTCTCAGTCACATCATATTAAAGCGCTATTTAATAAATAATAAATATCAACCATAAGTTGTGATAGAACCATCAATTTTAACCTCAGATAAGGTGGTGAAGGATATGATAGCATGGATTATCTATCATCGTGATAATGCCATATATAACAAACAGTATATTCAGTTTTATATCGACGAGGGAGCAAAACAGGGGATTGAGGTGAAGCTACTTCTGGTCGAGGATATGGAATTCGGTGTCCGAGCCGGGACGTGGTTTCTCACCTATCATAAGCAGGAGCTTCAAAAACCTGACTTCGCCATAGGCAGGGCAATCTACCCCTTACTTAGTAAACAATTAGAATGCATGGGGATTCCTGTGTTCAATAACTCATTTGTTGCTGAGATATGTAATGATAAAGCTAGAACCTATCAGTACTTAGCAAAAACCGGTATTAAGATGGTGGATTCCAGCTTTTATCGTAATTCGCAGGTCCAGGGTGTGATCGATAATCTAAGACAGGACACCGTTATTAAAGCAGTAGCGGGACATGGAGGTAGTCAGGTGTTTCTTGTTCCCGAACACCAAGATTCTACGACTTTGGTTCATACTTCAATTGTTGAGGGTTTGGCAGGTAGTGACGTGGTGGTACAGCCTCTGACCGGTACAAGACATCAGGATTTAAGAGTATATGTTATTGGTAAGGACATCATCGCAGCGGTTCTTCGTACTGCAAAAGAGGGCTTCAAGTCCAATTTCTCTTTAGGTGGTGAGGTTCGTTTATATGAACTTAAGGATGTAGAGGTAGAGATAGTTCAGAAGATTATAATGCAATTTGACTTCGGGCTGGTGGGAATTGATTTCATCATCGGTGATGAAGGGGAATTGATTTTTAATGAGGTCGAGGATGTGGTTGGTTCACGAATGCTCTACCAATGTTCAGAGATCAATATTGTAGAGCTGTATCTAGCCTATATTATAGAACGGTTGAGAAGTAGTTGAAGCCTGTCCTGGGATAAAACGATTGAAAGGACAGTCAGGTTGATACTATTGTGGAAGATTTACAACTGACTTAGTTTAGGAAGGTAGGTATAAGGATGAAAGAATTACTGAAGCCGCAGAAACTACAATCGGGCGATAAGGTTGCCACCGTCAGTCTATCCTGGGGTGGCGCAGGTGACCAAGAGATATTATGGCGTTATCAGCAGGGGAAGGAACGCTTAGAGAAGATATTCGGACTTACTGTAGTAGAGATGGAGCATACCTTGAAGGGCACGGATTATGTTTATGAGCATCCGGAGAAAAGAGCAGAAGACTTAATGAAAGCCTTTGCTGATCCTGAGATTAAGGCAATTATCGCCTGTATTGGTGGGATTGAGAGTATACGTATGCTTCCCTTTATTGATTTTGAAGTAATCCATAATAATCCTAAGATATTTATGGGATATTCCGATTCTACAACAACTCATCTGATTTGTTATAAAGCAGGAGTATCCAGTATCTATGGTCCAACCTTATTGGTGGATTTTGCAGAGAACGTGATGATGGATGATTATACAGTAGAATATATTAAGAAGACCTTGTTCCTAGACAAACCGGTAGGCAACATACCACCGGCAAAGGACTGGACCAGTGAACACTTACGCTGGTTGATTGAGAATAAAAATATTGCAAGAAAGAAACAGCCAAACAAAGGGTATGAATTGCTACAAGGCAAAGGAACAGTTCAAGGACAACTTCTTGGAGGCTGTATCGAAGTCTTTGATATGCTTCGGGGTACGGAACTGTTCCCTGAGATATCGTCCTTTGACCATGCAATCCTGTTCCTAGAGACCTCGGAGGATAAGCCTCCGGTATGGTTTGTAGAAATAGCACTTCGAATCTATGGAGTCAATGGTATACTCGGCCGTCTTCGTGGTTTGATCTTAGGAAAGCCACAGGATGAGGTGTATTATGAGGAATATAATGAGGTTATCAAGAAGGTTTTAGCAGAGTTTCATAGAGAAGACCTTCCGGTCTTAGTAAATATGAATTTTGGTCATACAGAACCGAAAATCTGCCTTCCTTATGGAGCCTTAGCTGAGATTGATTGCGAGAATAAAGCCTTCGCCATCATTGAAGCAGCTGTTATTTAGGTAAAGACAAGATACATAGGCAAGGACAAGTTGATTTGGCAGTAACTGATAATATAACAGGAACCTGATGATCTGACATGAACTTGGATAATAAAAAGAGATGGTCTACTTAGGTGATGAAGCACAAGTAGCCATCTCTTTTATGTAAAAAATATCATTCATTTTTCAACTCTTAGATTAATGTCAATAATTCCTTTGGAGTGTCAATTAGATAATCAGCACCCTCGCTACGAAGAACTTCGCGACAGCGGAAGCCCCAGGTAACACCGATACAGGGGATACCGGCATTCTTGGCGGTCTGTACATCGGTCTCTGAATCACCGATGAGAATGGTAGAGCTTAATTCAGAGCCTAATTCCTTAACTGCTCTAAAGATACTGTCCGGTGAAGGTTTTCTCTTGATCTCACTTGTTTCTCCGATTGCCACCGGAATAAGGTTACCAAAATAAGTTCTGGATAGCTCCTTGACAGCAGAATCATATTTATTAGATACAATGGCTATCTTATAATTATAGCGGTATAAATCCAATAATAACTCC
>JAQZBA010000393.1 GCA_029239365.1 Herbinix sp.
AATCAAACATAGTTATCGGCTATGAAAGAGACTTTGTTCTACCGAATAATCGAACGACAGGAATGGTGAGCCACCGACTGAGAGCACACCTAGGATGATAAGTAGAATGCGGAACACTCTGGAGCCCGCGAACCGAAAAATTAGTAGGTCTGTGCGTGACACGCGTTAAGTGTAAGTAAGTGGAGAGCAATGCTCTCAATGCGGGTGGTACCGCGGGAATTTCGACTTCTCGCCCCGAAGAATGCAAAAAGCATTCTTCGGGGCTTTTTTGATTCCTGAAGGCCGATGAAGCCTGAAGGATTACTTTTTAACCTGAAAGAATGCATTACAAGATTCTTATGTTCCGATGACAGTCGAAGCCATCGGAAATATACATTGCAGTATTAGTAATCAGGAATAGTGTGAATTAATAAAAGCGTTAAATCACACTTCAAAGGGTAGGCATATTGGTAATGTGAATTAAAAACCAAATTCACATAGGAGGTAATGATATGGAATTTATAACCGGAGTAAAACCGACAGATACGAAAGAAATCAGTGATATATTGGCACAGGAGACGGCAGGATGTGTGAAAATGAACGGTTTTATTCACACGATTCGCCATATGGGTGAGATTGCTTTTGTTGTTCTTCGTAAGCGGGAAGGACTGGTTCAATGCGTCTATGAGGAGGGTGTAACAGAAGCGGGTCTCAAGGAACTGAAGGAAGGTATGACCGTTGAAGTGGAGGGTATACTTCATGAAGAAGAGCGTGCACCTCAGGGCTTTGAGGTAAGACTGACCAAGATAATCATATTAACTTCACCGAAGGAAGGAGCGATACTTCCGCTTCCAATCTCTAAGTGGAAGATGAAGACCTCCCTAGAGACGAAGCTCAATTATCGCCCCATCTCTCTTCGCAATATCAGAGAAAGAGCTATTTTTAAGATACAGGAGGGTATCATTCGAGGCTTCCGTGATTTTCTGTATTCCCAAGGCTTTACCGAGATCCGTACACCTAAGATTGTAGCAGGCAATGCGGAGGGTGGAGCAAATGTATTTAAGTTAGAGTACTTTGGCAGCAAGGCATTTCTGGCTCAGAGTCCTCAGTTCTACAAGCAGACTATGGTCGGTGTTTATGACAGGGTATTTGAAGCGGCTCCGGTATTTCGCGCAGAGAAGCATAACACCACAAGACATCTGAATGAATACACCAGCATGGATTTTGAGATGGGTTACATCGATGGCTTTGAGGATATTATGGCAATGGAGACACAGATGCTTACATTTGTATTTGCCTTCCTTAAAGAGCAATATGCGAAGGAATTGAAGCTATTAGAGGTTACCTTACCGGATACCGCAAGGATTCCCGCAGTACGTTTTGATGAAGCGAAGGTTCTGGTGTCAGAGAAATATAACCGTAAAATTAAAAATCCTTATGATCTGGAGCCGGAAGAAGAGGTACTCATTGGGAAATACTTCAAGGAAGAGTATCAGAGTGACTTTGTATTTGTCACCCATTATCCTTCTAAAAAACGTCCCTTTTATGCAATGGATGATCCTACAGATCCCAAGTTTACCTTGAGCTTTGACCTCCTCTTCAAAGGAATGGAGATTACAACCGGAGGACAACGTATCCATGATTATGATGCTCAGGTAGCTAAGATGATGGCGAGAGGAATGAACCCGGAGGAGTTTGCGAACTTCCTAATGATTCATAAACACGGGATGCCTCCTCATGGAGGACTTGGTATCGGGCTTGAACGCTTAACCATGAAGCTCCTGGATGAACAAAATGTAAGAGAGACTACCATGTTCCCTCGTGATCTATCCAGACTGGAACCATAATAGAATTGATTATTATAGAGTAAATTAGATGTGCTATCAACCTTCATTCAAAGGAGTATAAATAGGTGAGTTGATAGAATTCTCAAGAAGGAAAGGTGGTATATCCATGAAGATAACGGAAGAAACCGTTCGTTACGCGGCAGCCCTCGCGAAGCTGAATGTCTCCGAGGAGGAGAAGGATAACGTTGCAAAAGGTTTGGATCATATCCTGGAATATATAGAAACAATGAATGGACTTGACACAGAGGGTGTGGAACCGATGTCCCATGTCCTGCCTGTAAAGAATGTGTTCCGAGAGGATGAGGTTGTAAATCTTGACAATCGTGAGGAGCTACTCAAAAATGCTCCCAAACATACCGTCGACAGTTTTGCTGTTCCGAAGACGGTAGAGTAAACTATAAGGATTTACATTGAGATGGAGGCCATGATGAAAGATATTACAACGTTATCTGCGCTGGAGCTTGGAAGAAAGATTAAGGCAAAGGAAATAACCGTTGCTGAAGCAGTCAAAGCACAGCTTACAATAATTAAGCAGCGAGATCCGGAATATAAGTGTTATATTACGGTTCTCGAAGAAGATGCCTATGCACAGGCCAAAGAAGTGCAACAAAGAATTGATGCAGGAGAATTGTCTGATTCTCTGCTGGCTGGAGTTCCAATGGCAGTGAAGGATAACATCTGTACCAAAGGAGTTAAGACCACCTGTGCATCCAAGATACTATATAATTTTGAACCTGTCTATGATGCAACCGTAATTGAGAAGCTCAAGGCAGCCGGAGCAATCATCCTGGGGAAGACGAATATGGATGAGTTCGCCATGGGAAGTACTACTGAGACCTCCTTCTTCGGGGAGACGAAAAATCCCTGGGATACAGGATGTGTTCCCGGTGGCTCAAGTGGTGGCTCAGCAGCAGCTGTTGCAGCAGAAGAAGCCTTCTATGCGTTAGGTTCCGATACCGGTGGCTCTATCCGCCAACCCGCAGGCTATTGTGGCGTAACCGGTATCAAACCGACCTACGGTACGGTATCTCGTTATGGACTCATCGCTTATGCATCCTCACTGGACCAGATAGGTACCATAGGACGGAATATTTCTGATTGTGCAGCCGCTCTAGAGATTATCTCAGGACATGATGCAAAGGACTCAACCTCGGTGCAGGAGAAGAACTATGATTATACACAGGCTCTGATTGATGATGTGAAGGGTATGAGAATTGGAATCCCGAAGGATTACCTCGGTGATGGAATTGAAGAAGAAGTAAAGAACAGTATCTTAAAAGCCGCAGAGGTATTCAGAAGCAGGGGAGCCATCGTAGAAGAATTTGAGCTTCATTCGGTAGAATTTGCAGTCCCTTCTTATTATGTTATTGCCTGTGCAGAAGCTAGTTCTAACTTGTCCCGTTTTGACGGGGTAAAATATGGTTATCGCACTCCTGATTTTACAGGACTTCAGGATGTCTATAAGAACACAAGAACGGAAGGCTTTGGTGACGAAGTTAAGCGTAGAATGATGATTGGTGCCTTTGTTCTAAGTTCGGGATATTATGATGCCTTCTATAACAAGGCATTAAAAGTAAGAGCAATCATTAATGAAGGCTTTCGGAAAGCATTTGAGAAATATGATATTATCTTAGGACCGACGGCTCCTGAGACTGCACCTCGACTGGGGGAAAGCTTATCTGACCCGTTGAAGATGTATCTCTCTGATATCTATACGGTATCTGTGAACCTGGCAGGATTGCCTGCGGTTAGTTT
>JAQZBA010000394.1 GCA_029239365.1 Herbinix sp.
GATAACGGCTCATCCATAAGGAATACCTTAGGATTACGAACGATAGCACGACCCATAGCAACACGCTGTCTCTGACCACCGGAGAGAGCCTTCGGCTTACGGTCTAATAGATGCTCAATATCAAGAATCTTAGCAGCTTCATGTACATATTTATCAATCTGATCCTTAGGAACTTTTCTTAATTTCAAACCAAATGCCATGTTGTCATATACTGACATATGTGGATACAAAGCGTAGTTCTGGAATACCATCGCAATATCTCTGTCCTTCGGTTCAACGTCATTAACTAATTTCTCGCCGATCCATAACTCACCTTGAGAAATCTCCTCAAGTCCTGCGATCATACGAAGGGTGGTTGACTTACCGCAACCGGATGGTCCAACGAAGATGATAAATTCTCTATCTGCTACTTCAAGATTGAAGTCCTTAACAGCGATAACTCCGTTAGGATATTGCTTTGTAATGTTCTTTAATGATAAACTTGCCATTTTATATCCTCCTACAATTTTCTACTATTTTCTACAATTGATGTGTTCTTGTACACTAGCTATGGTTTTATGATACACTATTTCTATTTTATAAACCATATCCCAATTTAACAAAATAGGTTTTACCCTTTTGTATAATTTGTATATTCACAATTCAAAAAGGTAGATTTAACGATAATACGCCAAATATTTGCTAAAATTACTGTCTATATTCAATAAAGCCCTCTCCCATAACCTCCCTGACATCACTGACAATCACAAAAGATTTTGGATCAATTTTCTGAGAAATCTCTACAATCTTCACTATTTCCTTTTTAGACACCACGCAGAAAAGCATCTTTTTATCCCGATTAGAAAACATACCGGTAGCATTGACACCGGTCACGCCACGATCCATATGATGCATAATTGCATGGGCAATTTCAGCATAATCATCCGATATAATATATGCCATTTTAGCAAATTTCAGACCCTCCAAGATATTATCGGAGATCTTCGTGGTAACGAAGACCGCAATAATTGCATACAGGGCATTACCTAGACCGAATACTAATGCACCCAGAAGAATAACTGCGCCATCTATGACGATCAGTATCTGCGGTACCGTAATATGTTTGTTACGAATATGCAGTAAAGTAGCCAATAAATCCGTTCCTCCGGTGGACGCTTGTACCGAGAATACCAGACCAATCCCTACGCCGCTGATCGCTCCACCCAAGATGGAAGCAAGGAGATAATCCTCCAGCCCAAGATCCACTACCGGAATAATCATAAGTGCGAGGGAAAAAGCCAGCATTCCGAACAGCGAGGATAATAAGAATTTAAAGCCCTTCACTCGAATGGAAAGCAGAAAGAGCGGAACATTACAGGCAAGGTTGAACAGCCAGATTGGGAATCCACCCTCAATAATACTTCCGGTCAAATACTTCACCACAATCGCAAGACCGGATACACCACCTGTTACCAGTTCCATTGGTTCATAAACCAGATTCACTGCGAGACCCATCAAGAAGGATCCGACCATGATTATTAAGTATTTACGCAAAATCAATATGTTTCTATTATTTATCTTTCTAGTTGACATATCTGCTCCTTTAATTACAATATCATGAACTAATATAACGCCGCTCTATGGCGTCCTACAATTTAAGGTATACATATCCTTCTATTATATACCAAGCTTCCCGGGAAAATACTCTGCACAGCTTCTCAATCCTTGATCTCCATAGCTCCAAGCTGCTGTAGCTGTTGCCATGACTTCCCTTGATCCAGGACAAACCCGCTATTATTAACTTCTCCGGCAAGTCGGGTGAAGCTGACATTCCTCATAGACGTCTTACCATAGCTCTCCAGATAATTCATCTTCTCCTCGAGAGTAAGGTTTGACTGCAGTGTTGCATATACCTCTTCCATATAGGTGCTTAGCTCCTCAGCACTTTCTATTGTATCCAAGAACTCTAAGTACTTCTGAGTAAATACTTCCGCTACTATGGAACCGTCCTTGGGCTGCTCGTACTCACCGGTCAAAAGGCTTTCGGCACTGATACCGTCAGGAATGCTCTGCTCCTCAAAGATGGATTGATATACCTCCACAGGCATAACTGTGTAATAACTAATCTTCAGACCTAACATATCTTCCACCAGAAGCGCTCCATAATCATATATCACCGATGCATCCAGATATCTGGTCACCGCGGAGAGGCGGATCATCTGTGGTATCGAGGGTTGAACTGTGATTAACTTCTTATATAATACATCTGACATGGTGAACTGTGTGCTTGTAGGTATTGTGATATAAGTCATTTGCTTTCTCTCACAATGAAATACTTCTAATATAAGCTTCCTGATCGCATGAGTCTCCGTATCATAGCAAAAGATTAAGTTCTTACTCACCTCATCAATGCTAGGGGTTGTAATCGGAACAGGAGTCGGTTCCGGTTCCTCCACCACCCGGCTCTGTTCTTCCTCCACCATCCACAGCTTCATCGTAGTTTGGTATCCTACAACTGAGGCTATCAGCAATATTGCCACAATAAAAAAGGATTGTAAAAATCCTCTGATCAACATACTCTTTGCAGTTTGTTTTCTTCTTTTCCCCGGATGTCTTTTTCTGCTCGTCCGCTTATTCAAGTATTTCACCTCTCAATTACACTTATTTTACCATATCATGGTTTGTTTATCAACGAGTCTTTATTCAAGACAAGCACTGTGCTATAATCATATTATAGGTTTAGGCATCATAAGTCAGACAAATGAAATAGAGGCGAACCTGCATATATATTCACCCTTCTACATTTTTGACGACTTATGACATCCAAAACATAATTAAATATAATTCGTTAGGAGGCTATCTATGAATAAAAAGACAGTACTTGTTACCGGCTCCTCTCGTGGGATTGGTAAGGCGATTGCCGTAAAATTCGCAAAAAAAGGCTATGATGTAATTATTAACTGTGCCCATAACGAGGAAGTCTTACAGAAGACAAAAAGTGAAATCGAAGGCTATCAGGTATCCTGCCATGCCTTTCTTGGCGATATGGGAGACTACGATACCGCCAAGGAATTATTCCTTCAGATAAAGAAGCTGTATGGCAGCATTGATGTTCTGGTTAACAATGCCGGTATCTCTTATGTCGGCCTATTTACCGATATGACACCGGACGATTGGAACCGGATCATAACGACTAATCTAACCTCAATCTACAATTGCTGCTCACTCGCTATTCCCGATATGGTCCGCAAGCAATATGGTAAAATCATAAACATCTCCTCTGTCTGGGGTAATGTAGGAGCTTCCTGTGAAGTAGCCTATTCAGCCTCCAAAGGCGGCATGAATGCCCTTACCAAGGCACTTGCCAAGGAACTGGCTCCCAGCCATATCCAGGTAAATGCGGTTGCCTGTGGCGCAATCGATACGGAGATGAATCATTTTCTTGAGGATGCAGAGCTAATGAGCCTGATTGAAGAGATCCCTGCTAACCGCCTGGGACGTGCGGAAGAGGTTGCAGATCTGGTCTATCATCTTGCTTATAAGAATGAATATCTGACCGGACAGATCATCGGCTTGGACGGGGGATGGATGTAGAATATC